>JAFTFE010000136.1 GCA_017449765.1 Lachnospiraceae bacterium
CCATACAAGACCGGAATTGTCTGAAACTATTTTCTCCTTTGCAGCTTTATCACCTTTTCTTGCCAGTCGAAATAGCTCCAATTCATTCATTTATTCAAACTGATGGCTGTTTGCCCCAATCTCCTTCCACATTTTTACTATCGTTCCGTTCCCCACTGTAGAAGAAACCTCAATTTTATCCATAAATGCTTCCATAAAGGAAAATCCCATACCGGATCTGTCCTCATCAGGTCTCGTGGTATACATAGGCTCCATAGCTTTCTTTACATCCTCAATACCCTTGCCCTCATCTATTATCTCTATGTAGATACTCCTATCATTTACCTTGGCTTTTATCTTTATTTTTCCATCACCGTTTTCATAACCATGTATAATTGAATTAGTTACCGCCTCTGACACCGCTGTCTTTACATCAGAGACCTCTTCAAGCGTTGGATTTGTGCCAATGATAAATGCAGCAACCACCATTCTTGCAAAGCCCTCATTTTGTGCAATACTGTTAAACTCGACAATCATTTCGTTTGTATTATTCATAATAACCTCCTGCTACCATTTCATTTATAATATCCTCCTTAGTTTCAGCTTTCTTTATTATTCTGTATATACCGGACATTTCCAGTATTTTATCTATATTGTCGTTTACATTTAACAGATATACCTTTCCTCCTTTATCCTGCACTTTTCTGTATCTGCCGGTTATCAGACCGATACCTGAGCTGTCCATAAAATTAGTATTGGCAAAGTCGAATATCAGATATCTAACCTTGTTTTCCTCAAATACTTTTTCACTGCGTTTTTTTATCTTGTCTGCAGCATAATGATCCAGTTCATGTGGAAGATAATAAACCATCACACCATCCTTATATTCATATCTTTCCATTTTCTTACCTCCTTGTTTTCTTCCAATTTACTAAGGGTACGCTCAGTTGGTAAGGGATACATAGGAACACGCAAGCAATTTGCTAAATCAGTAAGCTCGGATTTTCTAAATTTGCACGAAATCGAGAACTCGCTTCGCTCAGACAGCTCTATTTCTGAGCAAATTTATTCGAACCACTCGCTTCTGATTTTACGCAATTTGTGCGAATCATTCCTATATATCCCTTACCAACTGAGCGCACCATGATAAAAATATTAGTTCATTAAACCAATGCAAAAATAAAAAGAAAGCAGTAATTTTAACTTACCACTTTCTTTCGTACATAAAATGAAATATAATTTCTGTTTATTCATTATTTATCATATTTTGCAGGTCTTCATCAGACATACCGCTTTGGATGTCCGAGTAGTCAGGCAATGGATTGTCGCCTGCCTTCTGTGGATTCTTAAGTCCTTCTATCTCAGAGTTCAATTCTGAAATTTCATTACTTAATGTATTTATCGTCTGATTTCTGTCTGCAAGTTCTTCACTGTAGGATTTTATAAGGTCATCCTTTTCTTTTATTATCTTTCGTTTCTGTGCCGGCACAACAACAAAGAAAAGTAAACAGATTCCAAGTATTATACCGAGTATAACATAGATTCCGGAGTACTTGGCGAAGCTTATCTCACCATACTCCCCTCTTGAGACAGCTTTAGCCTTATAGCGTTCTATCATATCATTAAAAAACATCCTTACAGAGCTGCCACTCCTGCCGGTTTCGGTGCTTAAAGTAATCGCCACCTCATCTTCATCTAACAAGCCGTCATTTTCAACCGACTCCTTACTCATCTCAATTATGTTCTCATCGGTATCTCCCATCTCATGCAGATAATGTATCGCAAGAGTATTGGCTTTATCTATCTTGAGAACTCTCCTTAATGTGGTTCTTGCTCTCTCGTAATTATCCGCATTTATATATAATAATGCAAGTAAAAGGTATCCTTTTACAAAATGCGGATTTGCAGATAATACACTCTTAAGCTGTATGATTGCAAGGTCAAAATTGCCGGTATTCGAATAAATAAGTGCCTGATTATATTTCTTGGCAATCTGATCTACATTTTCAAGAAGAGTAGGGTCCTGTCTTAATTCTTTTAGGTACTTTGATGCAAGATTACCGGATTGTTTATAATTTACACTCATCACCCATTGACTTAATGCGTTTACAATCTCCCCCATCTCATAATACACGAGTCCGAGAAGATTTCTGGTCATAATATTCTTCTTGTTATAGCGAAGCGACATATTAAGAGACTCAATGGCTCCCGATAAATCCCTCGCAACTGCTCTGTCATAGCCTATATTGTAATAATAATCTGAGGTATTAAATGCCTTTTTAAGTACATCAAGCGGCATATGACAGGCTGAGCAATATCCGTTTTTTCTAACCTGTGCCCCACAGTTCGGACACAGTACAGGTCTTATACCGGCCATTTTTATCTCCTTCTGCCAACCATACGGTTAGCCACGTCTTCACTCGCAGCCTTCATTTCCTCAGTAACCTGAAACACTATATCACTTATATCCTTTAAATCATTACTATATATCGCGTCCTCTGCCTGACTTACCTCAGGTATAGGCTGAAATCTCTTGAGTTCTTCTTCAAAATTTATCATCTTTGTGCCTCCATTATTATCTGCTTTATCTCACCAGCCAGATAAAGTGAACCTGTGCATAAGAGGATTCTGTCTTCATGTCCAATAACCTCTCTGCAGGCTTCATCAAATATGCATTTTATATCATCATTAGATTTAATCTTACATTCATAATCCAAATGTAACTTAAAAAGCTCAGCTATATATTCTGCTGATATTGCCCTTTTTGAATTTATCTTGGTTATATAAATTTCCACAGGCTTAAGTTCATCACATAAAAGCCTTATCATAGGCTTATAATCCTTATCCTCTGCGACAGCAAATAAAAGATACTTTTTTTTATCTGTAAACCCCGTATTAATACTTTCTGTAATTCTTTTAATCGCCGCCTCGTTATGTGCTCCGTCTATACAGACATTCGGATATATAAAGTCCATTCTGCCCGCCCATAAAAAATGCGCAAAAGCTCTGTTACATTCTTCCTCACTTATATTACTTATGCCAATAAGTTTGAAAAGCCTGTTGCATGTAACTATAGCAGTAGCTGCATTATCAAGTTGATACAGCGCACTCGTATTGATAAGAATATGTTCATAATTATAATAACTATTTGATAAGGAAAAATCAATGCTTTTATATCTTAAATCATTTATTATATAATCTGTTTTTGCGACATTAATAGCTTCGGCATTGTAACTTTTGGCAACTTTCGATATCACTTGGTCAGCCTCATCACTTCCCGTGTTATATACGACAGGAGTATCCGCCTTTATTATCCCTGCTTTTTCACCTGCAATATCCTTTATTGTGTTTCCGAGATACTTCGTATGGTCAAGACCTATGGAAGTTATTACTGTAATAACCGGTGACAGCAGATTGGTTGCATCAAGTCTTCCTCCTAAGCCTGTCTCATAAATAACATAATCTACTTTTTTATTTTCAAAATAAACTGCTGCCATAGCAAATAAAAATTCAAAAAAAGAAATGTGGTTTTTCCCTTTCTCAACGATTTTTTCCTCTGCTTTTTTTACAAGCAAAAAGCAGGACAGAAAATCCTCCTCGGAAATCATCTCATCTGTAACTATCCGCTCCCTTATGTCCACAAGATGAGGAGAAGTGAATATGCCAACCTTATAACCTCTTTCCTCTAATATACATTTAATAAAATTCGCAGTCGAACCCTTGCCATTTGTACCGGCAATATGTATACTTTTTACCTTCTTGTGAGGTGAATCCAATTCTTCCATGATGAATTTTAAATTTTCATTTCCTGATTTCTGTCTTTCAACGGTTTGTGAAAAAAAAGGAATATCAAGTATATATCTTACAGCTTCTTCGTAATTCATAACTACCTGTTGTCCACTTTCTCCGGATACATATCGTGATTAATTAATCTATCATATGCCACACTCTCCCATTTGGTGTCCGGTTTTCCGTAATTGCAATAAGGATCTATAGATATACCGCCTCTTGGCGTGAACTTTCCCCACACTTCAATGTACTTTGGTTCCATCAGCTTTATCAAATCCTTCATGATAATATTTACACAGTCCTCGTGAAAATCCCCATGATTCCTAAAGCTGAACAAGTAAAGCTTAAGCGACTTACTCTCCACCATAAGCTTATCCGGTATATACGATATGTATATGGTGGCAAAGTCCGGCTGTCCTGTTATAGGACAAAGACTTGTGAACTCCGGACAGTTGAATTTTACAAAATAATCATTTTCCTGATGTTTATTTACAAATGTCTCTAAAATATCTGCCGAATAATCAGACGGATATTCCACCTTCTGATTGCCAAGCAAAGTTATGCCTTCCTTTTCCAAATCTGTTCTTGCCATTTTTTCTTCCTCTTTTCCAAAAACCTTTCTTTTTTCCGGTATAAAATGTATATTATCCTTTTGAATTGTTTATATAAAATTTTGATTATTTTAATCTATGTTTATATCTTTTTCAAGATAAAATGAGTATATAATCTTTTCCGTCACCTTTAAACCGGTAATTTGTTCCAACACATATGAATAATAATCAAGCTGAGCCTTATATCTTCTAATCAACTCATCCGCATCGGCATAATCAGTCTTATAATCCATAAGAATTATCCTGTCGTCCTCAATGAAATATGCATCTATAATTCCCTGAACTATAACCATATCGTCATATGAATATTGTATTTTATCCTGTCTCTCAAACAATTTATCTGCCGGAATACCTGCCGAAAATTGTTGTTCCTTCTTAAGTCTTCCTCTTATATCAGCATCTATCATACGCCTGCCCAAATCAGACATCAGCATAGCACTTATCTTATATGGATTTATGACCGATGCCTCATCTTCATCGAATAAATTCTCAACCACTATTTTTTTAAGAAAACTTCTTATATAGTTTATAAGCTCTTTGTCAGAATTACCGCTTTTTATTATATCCTTGACAGGCTTAAAATCAAGAAGCTCCATAAACTTATGTATTATGGTTCCCCGCCTTGCACCTGTTATCTTTTTCTTCGTGTCGGCTTCAGCCATATATTCCTTATTCGAATTAGTTTCTGTTTCGTCAGTATCAGGTAAAACATATTTCTCATTTACATCATAATTTTCTCCATCGTAAGCCTTCATTTTCTTAATGTCGGATATGGACATCTTGCTCCTTATATCCACATAATGCTGATATGGATATACCATTTCAAAACATGACTTGAAGGAATTATACAGCACATCTTTCTCGGAAGAAAGCGCCTTGTCATAGAAATCATATATAGAATAAGTATTTTTGACTGCACTTACATCCATATAGGCATTTACATCTTCCTCACTAAGTATGTGCATACATATATCACATTCTTCTCTATAGCTTTCATAGTCTGTCATGGCATATAAAATCCACTTCAGATAATTCCCCGCATCAAAGCGTTTTTCAAATGGTAATAATCTGTCATCCGCGGAAGAATTATAAACAGTCCGCTTTTCAGAAAACTCACTTAAATTTTTGTCACATCCGGTTATTATAAGTTTTTCCTTTGCACGTGTAAGTGCTACATATAAAACCCTTAATTCCTCCGCAACATTTTCTTTCTTAATTAAAAGCTTAAAAACTTCACGCATAAACGTGTTCTTTTTATACCTGCTTTCATGATTTATATAGTATGAAGCAAGATAATAATCGCTATGAACTATAAGCTGTTCACGCAGTTCATTATTATTCATTTTTTTGCCGAAACCACTTGCAAAAACTATCGGATATTCCAAACCTTTACTCTTGTGAATGGATATTATACGTACCACATCCTCATCATCAGAAAGTATGCTTGCTTCACCGAAATCCACCTCATTTATTTTAAGCTTATCCACATATCTTAAGAAATTAAAAAGTCCCTTATATGCTCCGTTCTCAAAACTGTGAGCTTTCTCAATAAGCATATTGATATTGGCTTTTCTTCTGTGTCCCATAGGCATAGCCATAGCATAGTTATAGTAGTTTGTCATATCCAAAGCCTTCCATATAAGTGAAGCTATGGACATAACCTTATTGTCTTCCTTCAAAGTATTAATAATATCAAATATTCTCTTGAGTTTGTCTGATATATAATCATCTGCATCTTCCATATAACAGATGCATTTCTCATACAAATCATGTTTTTCTTTCAGTTTTTTAGAAGCATAATCTGCTATCAGGGCAAGCTCATTCTCACTTATTTCGGCAAGCGGCGAAAGAAGTACAGCACTTAGCGGTATATCCTGCCTGATATTATCCACGACAGATAAAAGTGACATTATGGTTCTTATCTCAACAGCATCGAAATATCCGCTTGTATCCTCTAAGTAAGCCGGAATACCCGCCATGGAAAGCACATTATATACCGTCTCTCCAAAGCCTTTAATATTCCTTGATAAAATAACTATATCTTTATATGACGCTTTCCTGTACCTTCCTTTTTCTTCATCATATACATACTGTGGAGAATTTTTATCAAGAAGCTCTTTTATCCTGTTTGCAATAGCATATGCCTCAAGTTCTATATTTGTTTTTTTATCTTCTGTATCAAAACTGTCTATGAATAATATTTCAGTCGTTTTGTCAACATTTTCGGATATCTCCTTATCACAAGGCGGAAACTCTTTGGTAGGCACAAGAGCAACACTCTCATTGTAAGGTATACCTCCTAAATCCGCTCCCATAAGCTGATAGAAGAAGTAATTTATCGTATTAAGCACATTGTCTCTCGAACGGAAATTATTTTTAAGTTCAATCTTTATCTCATTCCCCTCTGATTTAAATGTGTTGTATTTGGATATAAAAAGGTCAGGCCTTGCCATACGAAATCTGTAAATACTCTGCTTTACATCACCTACCATAAACATATTGTATCTGTTATTTTTTATACCTGATACAGAATATAATATATCCTCCTGTAAAAAATTACTGTCCTGATATTCATCAATGAAAATTTCATTATATTTCTCGGAAATTTTCTCGCCCAGCTTGGTAGAAACAGGTTTTCCGTCATCATCATAGCCTGCACATACAAGTCTGTATGCCATATGCTCAACATCCGAAAAATCATACAGTTTCCTCTTATCCTTCTCCTCATCATAACGTCTTGAAAAATCAATAACAAGATTAAGCAGTGGTATCAGATACTCTGACATATTCTTTATTTCTTCCACTATCTCATCAGAATTATTTTCCGCAAGCTTTAGTCTTTTAATAATATCCTTGTAAGAATTTCTATTTTCTTTATAGAGCTCAACAAGTTCTTCATCATATGCATCCCCCTTACAGGTTTTAAGTTTCATCCATGAAAACTTAATCGCAGCTGACAGCTCGTCATAATTCTGTGCCTCATATATCTTTGTCAAGGCTTCAATGTCAGCCTCTGCTACAGCGTGATTTTTATCCGGTCCTCCTGCCATATCACATATGTTAAGTCCTTCTCTTGCACTCTCTAAAGCATTATATGTATAAGCTTTTACAAGTTCAAGAAATGCCTTAAACCATTCTGTCTCATACAAGGACTCTCTGTCGTGTATTTCAAGTGCTTTTTTTGCATTTTCAAACCAGTCGTAAGGTCTTGGATAACTTGACGCAACCCTGTATATATTAAAAATATTATTTTTTAAATTATCATCATTTCTTACATTTCCGAATATATCAAGCAGGTTGAAAAAATCTTCGTTTTTTTCATTATAAAGCTCCTCGAACATCTCATCCAAAATATCATTTTTCATAAGGGCCATGATACCGCTGTCGCCTATACCAAATGCCGCATCTATGCCAAGCAGTCCAAAATTCTCTTTAACCAACGAAAGACAAAAACTGTCTATAGTCTGTATGTTGGCACGGTTAATAAGTACAAGCTGCCTGATAAGATGATCATCATCAGGATTGTCTTCAAGAAGCGCTTCCAGTTTTGCCGCAATTTTTTCCTTCATCTGTGCAGCAGCAGCCTTGGTAAATGTAACCACCAAAAACTCATCAATATCCCGTGGTGAATTCTTATCAGTAATCTTATTAATTATGCGCTCAACTAATACGGCAGTCTTACCCGAACCTGCCGCAGCCGATACTAAAATATTCGATTGTCTCTTATCTATCGCCTGCTGTTGGGCATCAGTCCATGCCATTTATCTTATCTCCTACCATTTCTTTAATCTTCTCATATATGACTTCTTTGTCTTTTTCTGTATACTTTATAAATCTTTCTCTATTGCCGCCATATTTTGTGTCAAATCTGCACACTTCCTTATAGATGCAGTATTCACAGGTACTTTGTCCATCTTTAACCATAGGGTTTTTGTCTATCTCACCATCTATAATGTGCTGCGCTATATCCTTTGCCTTGTATAATGAAAATGCATTTATAGTATTAAATCTCTCATCGTCATTATTTACCAAGCCTTTAAGCTTAAGCAGTTTCTCACGCTCTTTTTGGGCGCTCTCATCATCAGATGCTTCAACATACGGGTCCGTCATACGGTAATAATACATACCCTCAGGAGTAATCTTTAATTTCTCCGCATCACTTTTACCTTCGTTATACCGGTTTTCAACCAATTCAAGCATAATGTTCATATATATTGAAAGCTGCAGTTGTAAGCCCTCATATAACTGACTTATCTTAAAATCATGATTACCGGTTTTGTAGTCTATAATCCTAAGGCGTAAACTTTTCTCCGACGGAGAATAATACACATCACCTCTGTCCACAACCCCCTTAAGTGTCATAGAAAAATGTTTGGCATTTATATCCTTTGAGAAATGATACTCAAAGTATTCCGGTTTAAGCGAGTCATCATCACTTATCTTACATAATACCTTTGCAGTCCTCCTGCCTATCCGTTTTAATGTATCTAACAGATATTCGTATCTTCCGTCTTCCTCAAGGACAGAATCATCATATTCCCGGATGAAAGCCTCTCCAACATACCTGTCAACCATATCGTCACGCATATCATCTGTTACGGATGACCAGTCATTATTCATATTATCGTGTACATGCCTGTACATATGTTCCATAGCACTATGTATGATTATACCAATATTTCTGCTGTCTATCTCGCGTATTTTCCTCTCCGAAAGCTCAAGTGTATATTGAAGAAAATATGAATAAGCACAGCTTGCGAATTTCTCAAGCCTTGAGATTGACTGTGAAACAAACTTTAACCTGATAAGCTCCGATACATCTTCAGAAAGCTTCTTCGGAACATTGTTATATAGCATCGCTCTCTCTATAACCTGTAGATTCTTGTCCTCCAAGTCATAATAGAGTCGATAGAGTTTGAGAGTCTTGTCAAGATTTACATAATTGCCGTCCATTATCTGATGCATACCCATAATAAGCGTATCAATCGCAGATTTTCTTGTGCTCACCTTGAAGTCCTCATCGTACCCTTCGGAAAGACCTGTGAAAATATTTTTTAACCTGGATATAAGATATGAAGGTCTAAGCGGCTCATTATCACTGCTTAGCTTCGTATATGACAGATAAAGTTTATCCGATGGCTTAGTCATATTTATATACAGATAGAACTGTTCAACAAATGCATTGAACCGGCCTGTCGGTGCAAGTTCAAGTCCGAATTCTTCTAATCTTTCCTTGTCATTATCACTTATTATTGCTGCCGCATTATCTTTCTTAGGTATAATACCGTCATTCACTCCCACAATAAAAAGACATTTTATATCCTCAAGTCTTGTCCTTGTTATATCACCAACCATAACCATATCAAGTGTGGAAGGTATAACACCTAATGTAAGCTCCGAAAGTCCCAAATTCATGAGCTCTGTAAAATCATCAATCGTTACATCTTCCTCTCCAAGTATTTCATCAAGCTTGTCAAATATTGAAATAATTTTGTCATACAAGGCTTCCTGACCTGAAAACTTTTCTTTAAATTTAAGTATCTTTGTAAAATTCAAAAGAGCTTTGGTATAATCCATTATTCTGTTATGTTTTTTTGACAAGTCAGAATATACCGGAAGCAGAATACTCATAACATATTCTCTGATATCCTCTACATCCTCATCCCATTTCTTATTCCAATACGACTTTCCCCGGAGTCCTTTGCTAAGTACATAATTCTCCAAAAGCTCTATATCATCAGTTCCAATCGTATCCAATACACCGGATTTTAAAAATGCAAATACGCTATCGTAGGAAAAATTCTCTTTCACAATTCTTAATACATATTCCAGAGAATTAATATAAGGATTATCTTTAACCGGTATGGTCGTATCTAAGAAATAAGGTATCTCATATCTACCAAAAATCTGTTCAATGTGATTGGACACATCATTAAGATTTCCGCTTATAATTGCTATATCCTTATATCTATAGTCTTTCTCCCTTATCAGTCTTCGTATCTCATATGCAACACCTTCAAGCTCCTTACGCGGAGTATCATATACATTTATTGATATATCATCTTGAAGTTCATCATACCTGTTATAAGGAAATCTGAATATATTTTTTTCTAAAAATGATAGCACGAAGCTTCCGTCTTCCCACCTGTTTTTTTCTTTTCCTTCAATAAAAATGTCATCTTCAATATTAACCGAATTAATGATTGCAATCTCCTTTAATGAAGCAACCGTCTTATGTGAAAGATAAAAAAGTTCATGTTCCTTTATGTTTTTCTTGTTGTAATACTTCTTATCAATAGTAAATACTCCGTACACCTTCTTAGCGTATATCATAAGTTTCTCGATAAGCTTAAGCTGGTTAGGCGTAAATCCGGTAAATCCATCCAATACTATTACGCTGTTCTTTATGTAATCCGATTTACTGATTTTATCCGCAAGAAGTTCTATAAGTTGTTCTGCAACTATATATTCCGACCTTATCTTTTCTTCGAAACTTTCCCTGATTATCTGTACATCCTTAAGTTTCATATAAAGAAGCTTATTTTCATCATCATCCTTTATGCGATAAAGAACATCATTTACCCGCTCACTTGAAATATTATACTGATACATCTCCGATATAAGAGACTTTATCTCATCTATAAAACCGGATTTATCAAGGTTGCCTGAATACAAGTTTAACTCGTTTTTCTTATCTCCTGCGGCCTTTCTTATCATCATACTTTTTCCAAAATCTTCGAGAACTTTAAAAGGCTTAACTCCCTGCTCGTCAAAGACACGAAAACAAAGACGGTTAAAGCCTATTACATCTATATTCATTGTTCCTTTATTAGGATGTAACATAACGAGCTTTTTCTGCAAAGCCATCGAATACTGCTCCGGAACAAGAAGAATATAATTTGTATCCTCATTCTTTATACCGTCTTCTATAATTTTTTTATATATATTATAAGATTTTCCTGAACCCGAGGGACCAAGAACCATCTGAAGAGACATCGAAAACCTCCAATAAAATCCTATGCATAAGGATCTGCATATCGTCTTGATATATCTGCAATTTTTTCCTCATTCATCTTAAAGCATTGTATTATACGTGGTGAAAAGACACCGCATTCTCCGTCAAGTATCATAGAATACGCTGTATCAAAATCAATTGCTTTTCGATATGCAGTATTTGTCATAAGCGCATCAAAAGCATCAACTATTGAAACTATCTGTGCAGAGAGTGGTATACTCTCCCCTTTAAGCATCTCCGGATATCCTTTGCCATCATATCTTTCATGATGATATCTGCATATTTCATAGCTGTAGTGATACATTTCATCTGTCTGGAATTCCTTCAAAGCCTCAAGTATTTCACATCCCTTAGTAGTATGTGACTTAACAATATCAAACTCTTCATCGGTGAGCTTTGTAGGCTTCATCATTATCTCATCGGGAATGAGTATCTTACCAATATCATGAAGACAAGACGCATCAGCTATATTTATAGCTACATCTTTAGTTAAATGTGTCTCAGGAAAATATGACATAAGTGAATCACATATTATCGCAGTTATCTCTCTGACTCTCTTTATATGATTCTTGCTTAAACCTCTGAACTCTGCTACCGTTCCAATCATATATATGTATGCATGCTGTAAATCAGATATATCTTCCTCATGAAGACGTTTTTTGTCAGTCTCGGAAAGGTCATCATATTTAATCTCTTTATGCTCATCCGGATTTTCCCCGAGTCTGCTTTCACTCTTTTTTTCCTCTGCCGGTTTTGATTTTTCTTCAACATCAGCCTGGTTTTTTATAATATTTACCTTAGCTTCAAGGATTTTTGCTTCCTGTTTTTCCTTAAGACATCTTCTTATTGAGAACAAAAGCTTATTCGGATTAACAGGTAACATCAAAATATCAGCTGCCATACTGTCAAAGCAGTTCTCTATATCCTCACTTTCCAGACCGTCAGCCAGTACAATAACAGGAATATATTTCATACTTGTATTCTTGTGCATCAGGTTCATTATCTGAAATATATTCGTATTAGGCAATGCAAGGTCAATAATCAGACAATCGATTCTGTTGTTCTTATCCGATAATGCTCTTATGGTCTGAGCACCGTCTATGGCCTTAACCATATCATATTCTGCATTTAACATACGTGATATATCTGCCATCAGCTTAAAGCTTCCTGTTGATATAAGTATTTTTTTCTTATTTTCTCCCACTATTTTACCTCCAATCAGTGCTGTGGAATAGGAACAATTTTATCGTTTACCTCTTTAAATGTTACAGCACCCATATCATGGTCTAATAAAATCTTTGCTTTATTTATGGAAATAAGACATCCCGCGTAAGCTTTACGTGATACATTAAGTCCAATCATAGGAGCCTTCTCTGCAAGTTCATCTGTAAATTCTTCACGACTTTTCTTTATTTCTTCAAGTTCATTTAAAAGCTGCAAAATTGCAGTCTGTATGTTCTGATAAACAGGGTTTTGTTTGAAAGAATCCATCTTTCTTTGCATCTGAATTTTGTTTAATTCCTCTCTGAAAACCATTATTTTATGAGTAATTTCTTCAGACTTAATATGCCAATTTCTAAGTTTGTTCTCAAAATGCTCATTAGAGCCAATCTCAAAATTTGTTTTTACTTCGGATTGATTTCCTATTGTGCTTGCCTCAATACCATATATGGCAGATGTAACGCCTCCGACTATCGATCCCTTTTTACCTGTAATTATTATACTGTTCATGGCAACAGCATTACAATTATACAAATAATTACTTTCTATATTATTACCTGCAAAAAGCCTTACATTTTCAAAATATTTTCCATGAATGTTGTTATCAGCTTCGATAGAACCTATACCTCTTGCTGTAACTCCTGATTTAATAAGCACATCCTTACCTGCTTTTATAAAGGCAGCATCAACATTTCCGTTTATTGTTACATTTCCTGTCGCCTCAATATTTACTCTTGAGCCAACATCTCCGGTTACAAATACATCTCCGTCAAACTTTATATTACCGTGACCGGCTGTAAGATTACCCTTAACCTTATATAGACTGCTTATCTCTATATAATCATTTTTCATTTCTATACAGCCTGTAAAGTCAGATACATAAGTTATACCGTCATCCAAAACCGAAAAGCCCTTGCCCTTTAGTCTCGGCAAATTAACACCCTTCTTCGGATGAATGAGTTTTCCAATAACAGTATATCCATATATACCATTTGTCGCAGGATGATATATGGCAATTGTTTCACCTTCGTCAACCTGTTCAAATAATTTAACATCATCATAATTAACCGATCCATCTGTATTAATCTTTGGTTTAAGATCAATAGACGAATTGAAGAAATATTCAAAATATCCATCCTCACCGTCAATCGGCTCCTTACCTTCAGCAATAAGAATATTTCCACCATCAAGTGAAGTACCGGATACTAAAATATCAATAACTTCTTTCTTTATTCCCTGTCTTATACCATAAGATTTAAGCGCGTTCATTATGGCATTTTCACTGATTTTGACATTATTATCATCTGATATAACGGAAATATATGCTGCCATTCCATCACTGCTTATTTCAACAAACAAATTAACAGGCAACTCCGATGATGTATCTATATCTTCTTTCATATTGGATGTTTTATCATCGGACAAATCCTTTTGAACCTCATGTTCTTCAAAGGACAGAATTTCTATAGAATTATTAAATAAATCCGACTGTATACCACCATGGTCTTTGAGCATAATCCTTCGATTCTGCATATCGGTTGCACTCCACATAAAGGAAGCATACTCCGATACATCAAGACCATCTTCAAGTCCAAGTCTTATCTCGCGCATCTGTGTATGAGAAAAAAGCCTGTTTGAATAAATACTTACATCCACACCTGATTTGATGCCAAGTCTTATCTCGCGCATCTGAAGCCAATTAAATTCCATATTATTATATGGACTAATATCCAGACCTTCTTCAAGACCTGACCTTATCTCATACATCTGACTGCCTGAAAGCAAATGATTCAAGTATTTATTAATATCAATCCCGGATGTGAGTCCAAGCCTTATCTGCTCAAGCTGTTCACTTGAGTATCCCTCGTCAACATACTTACCTATATCAATCTTATCCATAAAAGCATGTCTGATTTCTCTTAAGGTCGACTTATAATATCCTTTTTCATAATAAGGTTTAAGATCTATCCCCTCAAGAAGTCCTTTTCGGATTTCTCTCATTATAAGATAATCGAGGTTCTTATCAAGATATACTGATACATCAACATTATCATGTATGCCACGCCTTATCTCACGCATCTGAAACCAGTCATAACCATCGTCAAGATATGGCGTAACATCAAGATTCTGTTCCAGACCTTTTCTAATCTCTGCCATCTGGAGAAACATATATTTTTTATCAGCATATACATCTACATTGACACCACTTGCCAGGCCCTGTTCAATCTCGTCGAGCTGCATATGATCAAAACCCTGAACTCTATATAATTCTAATCTGTCTGACATATTAATATCAAAAAAATTATTATCCATATGACACTCCAAAATCTTCGATGCATTAAGGCGATTATAAATGAATAATTAACGCCTTGTCGAAAAAGTCAATAATATAGATAATTATATCATAAAGCAAAGCACTAAGTAAACAACTTATGTAAATTAAAAAATCTAATTTTATTGAAACCATCAAAGATTTATCTGCTTAATGTCACGTGAAGAATCAGGAACAACCTTATCCTTATAACGTCCTAATACCTCTTGTGAAATCTTTAGCATATCTGCATGGTTATAGATATCCGCTATATTGAACTGTACATCTCCGCTTTGACGTATGCCAAAGAAATCTCCCGGACCTCTCAGTCTCAAATCTTCTCCTGCTATGAAGAAGCCGTCATTAGATTCTTCCAACACTTTAAGTCTCTCGGTTACTTCATCATCATCTTCTTTGCCATTTATAAAGATGCAATATGACTGCTTCTCACCACGACCGACCCGGCCTCTTAACTGATGCAGCTGAGCAAGTCCGAAACGTTCGGAATTCTCGACCATCATAACTGTTGCATTGGGATTATTTATGCCGACTTCAATGACTGTTGTGGACACAAGAACATCTATCTTTCCCTCCATGAATCTTGACATAATATCATTCTTTTCCTCTGCCTTCATCTGTCCGTATAAAGTCTCGATACGAACTCCTTCCGGAAGTGCATCCTTTAATGTATCAGTATATTCCACGACATTTGATACATCCAGCGAATCACTCGTATTAACCATAGGGCAGATGACATAGACCTGACTTTTTTCTGCAACCTGACCTGCTATAAATTTATATGCGGTATTCCTGTAATTCGTTCCGACAACACAGTTCTTAATAGGTTTCCTTCCCTTCGGAAGTTCCTTTATAACCGATATATCAAGGTCTGAGTACATAATTATGGCAAGCGTCCTCGGTATAGGTGTAGCACTCATTACAAGTATGTGAGGGGAGTCTCCCTTCTGTGACAGTAATTCACGCTGAGCAACTCCGAATCTATGCTGCTCATCGGTTATAACCAGACCAAGATTATAAAACTCAACCTTATCCTCTATAAGTGCATGTGTACCGATTATGATATCTATCTTATCAGTTTTTATATTCTCATAAATTTCCCGCTTTTCCTTCATAGAAGTTGAACCTACCAGACAGCGTATATTTAATCCATATCCGTCAAATATATTTGTCAATGTCTCATAATGCTGCTTAGCAAGAACTTCCGTAGGTACCATAAAAGCACACTGATATCCTTCTTTTGCACAGGCAAGCAGCGCAGCCGCAGCAACTATGGTCTTTCCTGAGCCGACATCACCCTGTATCAGCCTGTTCATTACATTTGCACTTCCCATATCATCCAAAATATCTTCTATAGCTTGTGCCTGTCCTTTTGTAAGCTTAAAAGTCAGCCCGTCAATAAATTCAGCTACCGCCTTTCCCTGAACAACCTTATGTGTATTAGTAAGAATTACATTTTCTTCTTTCAGCTTCGCAAGCTCATATAAGAATTTATAGAATTCATCAAAGGCCATCCTTCTTATAGCATTTTTTAAAAGTTCCTCATTCATCGGAAAGTGAATATTCTCATAACTTTCAGTTATTTCCATAAGATTATATTCCCTTCTTATAAAATCAGGTATATAATCCTTCATATCAAGATAAGCACTTCTTGAAGCTTTAACGGCTTTTTGGAAAGTTTTATTGGATAATCCTTTAGTCAGCGGATATACCGGCTGAAGCTCCTGACGCATATTCTCATATACGACAGGCTTGTAATATTCAGGCTGTTCCATAACACGCATATTATTCTTAATCTTTATCTCACCTACAAATACGTAGGTGTCTCCCTTGTGAAAAGCATTTCTAAGATAGGGCTGATTAAACCACGTAATCCTCATGCTTCCACTTGAGTCTTTCACAGTCATGGTTACTAATGTCAGACTTCTTATACGTTTTACTTCGACATAAGAATAGACCATCGCTTCAACCACATTTCTGCTGCCGACTTTTGTTTTATCTATATCAACAGGCTCACCATAAAAAATATAATCTCTTGGAAATGTGTTTATAAGCTCACTCACATTCCTTATCCCAAGCTTTGCAAAAAGTGAAGCCGTCTTATCTCCTATTCCTTTGATATTTGTCAGTTCGTCTCTTAAATCCATTTATTACTCCGTATAAAACATTAATTAATATAATCACTAATATTGTAAGTAAAGCATATCCTATAAGATATCCTGAGGTACCCATATATTTTTCAAGCCATTCAAGGGGCGAAGCCTTCGAAGGATACCTTAAAAACATATAATTTACATTAAACCGCATATCTATCAGATATACGATCGGTAAAACTATGATAAGGAAAACTACCGCTTTCCACATATTATAGATTGACGGACGTATATCGCCGCCTGCCAGTCCGCAGATAATGTATATCACTATTCCTCCGTGAAACAAAAATCCATGAAATGTAATAAAATTAAATGCCGGATAATACGCCCAATTAGGAAATATAAGTGCAAGTATAGTCCCCGGCAGACAAAGGCTGTATAAGACCTGTCCCCAGAAATCATTCATAAAAAACGAATGAATAAAGCATACGATTCCTGCCAGACTACACAGATGAAGCGGCAGTTCATATACTGACATATTTCCTTGAAAACATAAGATGATAATTCTTATTATGATAAGAAAAAGTAATATACCGCCCCATATTCTGAGGATAATAATTCTTTTTTTCTTATCTGATTTTTTGTATATGCAGGACATAGCAAATGCCGCCACGATAATAATAACAAGCCAAATTATATGTGTTATGCTGAATTGGTTAAACCCGACTCCATAAGGTATATCATCACTGTATGTCCAGAAATATATATCTGTTCCCTCCTTTATAACAGAATAAAGGCTATCACTCCACATTCCCACGCAAAGCAATAGCCTTATCTTATCGTATCTTATTCTACTGAAAGAATATAGTAGTATACCGGCTGGTTTCCGGCATTAACCTCAACCTCATAATCAGGATAGCTTTCAGTAAGCATCTTGGATACCTTATCAGCATCTTCTTCCGTTACATCCTGTCCGTAATATATACTGATAAGCTGCGATCCTTTATCAGACATTTCTGATACAAGTTCCTTAATAACCTCATTTATATCAGTTCCAACGGATTTGATACCATCATCGGATATTCCCATGAAGTCTCCGGTCTTAATCTCCTTGCCATCTATCGAGGTATCTCTTACAGCATAAGTTACTTCTCCCGACTTAACAGCTCCTAAGCACTCTGTCATACTCTCAGTATTTTCCTCCGGACTAAGTGACGGCTCAAAACCGATTAAAGCACTTATACCCTGTGGTATTGTCTTTGAAGGAATTACAATAACCTTCTTTTCCTTTTCAATGCTTGCAGCCTGATTAGCAGCAAGTATTATATTCTTATTATTAGGAAGGACAAATACAGTATCGGCATTTACTTTGTCTATAGCAGAAAGCACATCATCCGTACTCGGATTCATGGTCTGACCTCCCGATATAATGTGATCTACACCAAGCTCACTGAATATATTGTCAAGTCCTTCACCCACAGATACCGCTACAAATCCATAAGGTTTCTTTTCCTGTTTTTTCTTCATCTCGGCAAGCTCTTCATCACGCTTTTTCGCTTTTATTTTATCCTGCTCCTTGATAAGCTTCTCTTGGTGTTCCTCACGCATATTGTCAATCTTCATACGAGTGAGCGATCCATATTCCAAGCCCTTCTCAAAGGCAAGTCCCGGATGATTGGTGTGTACATGGATTTTAACAATCTCATCGTCTGCCACACATACCAGCGAATCACCTATGGACAAGAGGTATTCTTTGAATTTCACTTCATCATCTATTGTGAATTCCTTTTCAAGATTTATTATAAATTCAGTACAATATCCAAATTTAATATCCGATGTATCAATATTCTCTGTATCAACTCCTGTTGATGCGGCACCTGATGCTTTAGCCGGCTTTGCAATATCAACAATCTCTTTGCCTATGAGTCCGTTATACACTCCCTTTAAGAACTCCATAAGTCCCTGACCGCCTGAGTCTACAACTCCGGCTTCTTTAAGAACAGGCAGAAGATCCGGTGTTCTCTGAAGAGTCTCGTCTCCACATTCAATAATTGCCTCTGTAAAGGCTTCTATGTCAATATCCTGCTCTGCAAGCTCAACAGCCTTCTCAGCCATTCCTTTAGCAACAGTAAGTATAGTTCCTTCCTTTGGCTTCATAACTGCCTTATATGCTGTCTCTACGGCTCTCACAAATCCATCTGAGATAACATGAACATTTATCTCTGACTTATCTCTGATTTCCTTACAAAAGCCTCTAAGAAGCTGTGAAAGAATTACGCCCGAATTACCTCTGGCACCTCTTAACGAACCACTGGATATAGTTTTGGACAAATCCTTAATGGTAGGATTACTTAATGAACTAACTTCATTCGCAGCAGACATTATGGTAAGCGACATATTGGAACCTGTGTCACCGTCAGGAACAGGGAATACATTAAGTTCATTGATATATTCCTTATTTCTATCCAAATTATTAGCTCCTGCAATAAATGCCTTTTGAAGCAATTCTGCATCAATTATCTCTATAGCCACCTCAATTTTCCTCCTAAAAATTGTTCTACCAACTAATCTATAACTCTAACACCTTCAACGAAGATGTTGATATTCTTAACCGTCATACCGGTCATATCCTCTACGGAATATTTTACCGTACTTATAAGGTTGTCGCACACAGTAGATATACTCACGCCATATGCTACAATAATATGGAAATCAATTGTAATCTGATTTTCCTCATCTATTACAACATTAACTCCCTTGCTTACACTGTCGCCCTTAAGAAGCTTGGCAATGCCATCCTTCATACTTATGGTAGCCATACCGACTATACCGAAGCATTCAAGAGCTGCATGTCCCGCATATTGAGCTATTACTTCATTTTCTATAACAATGTCTCCAAATTCATTTGTCATATAACCCTTCATAGACATTACCTCCTATATAAACATTCTAAGTAATTATACCCATTATATGTAATTTAATCAAGAATAAAATTTGAACATATTACATAAGTGCCGAATATCTTATTTAAACAATAACTCCTGTTTTAATCAAATAAACCTTAGTCAGGATATATCAGTCTCTCGTCACTTATGTTTTTTATAACCTCATCCAGATATTTCTTACAAATATATCTTGCCATAGGCAGATTCATATCCCTGTAGTTACCGCAGTCCTTTGCACAGGCTCCCGGCACCTCGCCTTCAAAGGTGCTCATGAACTCAAATAATTCTTTGATAAGAGGTACAATATCTTTCGACTCATAATCACCTGCCAGCACAAGATAAAAACCTGTCCTGCAGCCCATTGGTCCGAAATATATGGTCTTATCCTTATAGTCCTCATGATTTCTCATAAATGTCGCACCAAGATGTTCTATCGTATGTATCTCAGCAGTATTAATAACCGGTTCAAAATTCGGTCTTGTAATTCTTATGTCAAAGGTGGTAACTATATTACCGTTTACATTGTCCTTCCTTGATACATATATACCCGGCAGAAGTCTGAGATGATCCACAGTAAAGCTTGCTATTTTTTCCATTTTTAATCTCCTCCTATATATTCTCAACTATAGCTTTTACTAATTTAACGCTGTGCTCTATTGCCTTCTTTTCAAAGGTCGGATAATCCTCTGTCGCACTGTCATCCGCTTTATCAGATATAGCTCTTATAATAAGAAACGGTATCCTGTTAAGATATGCAGCCTGAGCTATGGCAGCTCCTTCCATCTCAGTACAATACCCTGAGAAGTTATCGCATATTCTGTTCTTCACAGCTTTATCTGAGATAAACTGGTCTCCGCTTACCACACGTCCTTCGAATACCTTTATATCAGGATTAACCCTTTCACAACATTTCTTAGCTACGTTTCTTAATCTTTCATCAGCGACAAATACCGATGTCTCCATACGGGGTATAACTCCCGGTTCATATCCAAAACCTGTTGCATCCATATCATGTTGAAGCGCATCGGTAGATAAAACTATATCTCCTATATCAATATCCGCATTAAGGCTTCCCGCAATGCCCGTATTTATAACCGTATCAACACCATACATATCAACTAAAATCTGTGTGCAGATACCCGCATTTACCTTACCTATACCGGAACGTACCACAACTACATCCTTACCTGCCATAGTTCCTTTATAAAAATCCATAGAAGCCTTTGATGAAATATCAACATCAGACATTTCTTCCTTAAGCTTACTTACTTCTTCATCCATTGCACCTATAATACCTAACATAAAAGTCCTCCTATTGTTAATTCATATCAAATCATAATTAAAATTATATAAAATTGTTCAACGACATACACAGTTATTCTAACACTTATCACTCCAATATGCACGAAATTTTGTTTACTTTTAAAAAAAATTTAGATATAATGAGCAAAGCAGTGACTATGCTTACTGAAATCAGATTTTTACACTGCAAAAAGGTATTAATTATCCTGTCTTTGAAAGGAATCCGAAGCATGAAAAAGAAAAAACAATTATACTTAATAATTTTTTCGGTTATCTTTTTAATTGCTGTTTTTTTTGCCATATATCTGACAAATACAAATAAATATAAAAATAAAAACATAAGTGATCTGCCTGAATACAAACGCATAAACAAAAACGACTATATGATGTCCGTATATGACTACTATGGATACGATTATGAAAGGTTAAACAGTATTTATGTAGGAACAGGTCAAAAATATGATGATATATATTTTTTATTAGGAAATATAATTATCAAAGAGAGAATAGGAAAACCGGAAGATAATACCGATACATTTTCAATTTATTTTTCTCCTCTTATTCCTGCGGATACTATAGAGTATAAATTCTGTGAAGCCGGTATAATTATTGATGATTACTGCTATAGGGTTGACGGATTAGAAGAATTAAAAGAATATATTGATTCATGTACTATATCTATTGACGAGATAATAAAGCTATCAGGCGAAGATACGGAAGCTATTGATAATAAAATACGCGAAGCATATTCAAATGAACAAATTACCGAATTAAGTGAGCTTCTCTCTGACGAAGCTTACGGCTTGTCAGACAGTGTATATGTAAAATTTTTAGATTTTCAATATAATTATTGTACTATGGGAAGCGGTTTGGTAATTAATTATTACCCTGTAAATGAATATTTTTATATTGAAGACAGATTGGGAGATAACTCGATATATCTCTACAGTACAAAAAATGATGTTGAACCCATAAATATTCTTAACAACCGGGAAGCCGTTGTGCAATTTATCGAAGATAACACACCTTAATATAATAAAATTTTATTATTGTTTAAACCTAAAAACGCCCAAAATAGCGTTGTGTATCTTCATAATTGAAAATATTTCATTTTTTGCTTGCATATTATATTGATTTTTGTTAAAATATGTTCGTTGTGAGCCCGTTGGGCTAATATTCGATTTGTCAAGGAGGTGCTAACGATGGCAAAATGCAGTATTTGTGAAAAGAACGTTCACTTTGGTAACAATGTGAGCCATTCTCATAGAAGATCAAACAGAATGTGGAAATCAAACATTAAGTCTGTAAAGGCTTTAGTAAACGGTACACCTAAGAAAATTTATGTATGTACTCAGTGTTTGAAGTCCGGTAAAGTTGAGAGAGCATAAAAAATGTCCCCCAAGGGCAACCCATTCTAATGGTATAAAAATAACACCTGCCATAATGGCAGGTGTTATTTTTATACCATTGAAAGCTGTATTCTCTTCTTTTCAAGGTCAACTCCGATTACGGTAACATCTACTATGTCACCTACCGATACTACTTCAAGCGGATGCTTGATATATTTTTTGCTCATCTTGGATATATGTACAAGTCCGTCCTGATGTACTCCGATATCCACAAATGCTCCGAAATCTATTACATTTCTTACAGTTCCCTTTAACTGCATACCCTCAGTTAAATCCTTCATCTCAAGGACATCACTTCTTAAAATCGGCTTTTCAAGTTCTTCACGAGGATCTCTGCCCGGCTTTTCAAGCTCTTTTAATATATCAATAAGTGTCGGCTCACCAAGTCCGATTTCTTCTGCTGTTTTCTTGGTATCCTTAACCATACTCCTGATTGAATTACCTTTTACGCCGCCTGTCTTGATATCATCGTCTGATATATTAAGCTTCGTCATAAGAAGTTTAGTTGCCTCATAGCTCTCAGGATGTACGCTTGTTGAATCAAGCACCTCATCTCCGCCATTTATCCTCATAAATCCTGCACATTGCTCATAAGCCTTCGGTCCAAGCTTAGGTACCTTAAGAAGTTCTTTACGGTTGTTGAATCTTCCGTTTACATCACGATACGAGACTATGTTTTTGGCTATAGGCTTGCTTATACCTGATATGTAGCTAAGAAGCTGTGGCGATGCTGTGTTTAAGTCAACTCCTACGTTATTAACGCAGTCCTCAACTACTGCCGTGAGTGCATTATCGAGATTTTTCTGATTCATATCATGCTGATACTGACCTACACCTATGGACTTAGGGTCTATCTTGACAAGCTCGGCAAGCGGGTCCTGAATTCGTCTTGCAATAGATGCCGCACTCCTCTGCCACTCGTCAAAATCAGGAAATTCCTCTGTAGCAGCCTTGCTCGCAGAATATATAGATGCTCCTGCTTCATTTACTATTACATATTTTATGTCCCTGCCTGTCTCCTTAAGTAAATCTACTATAAGAGCCTCAGATTCACGACTTGCAGTACCATTTCCAAGAGATATAAGAGTAACCTTGTATTTATCAATAAGCTTCTTTAAAATCTCCCTTGCTTCAAGCTCTCTCTTCTTACCCATAGTCGGATATATGATTACAGTATCTAATACCTTGCCTGTCGCATCAACTACAGCAAGCTTGCTTCCGTGATTATATCCCGGGTCCCATCCAAGTACGGTATGTCCCGCTACAGGCGGCTGCATAAGAAGCTGATGTAAGTTTTTACCGAATACATTTATGGCTCCCTCCTCTGCGTTTTCTGTCAATTCATTTCTAATCTCTCTTTCTATGGACGGAGCGATAAGCCTCTCATAGCTGTCCGCTATGGCTTCTTCTATGTATTTTGCACTCTCATGCTCAGGGCGATAAATAATTGTCTTATTAAGATATTTAATTATATCCTCGACAGGTGCAATGATTTTTACGGTGACGAATTTCTCGGCTTCACCACGATTTATCGCAAGCACGCGGTATCCTGTAAGCTTCTTTATATCATCCTCAAAATCATAATACATCTCATATACGGATTTTGCTTCACTGTCCTTGGCTGTAGATTTTAAAATTCCTTTATCTTTGGTAAGCTCACGTATAACCTTTCTGTACTCTGCCTCATCAGCATAATTCTCAGCGAGGATATCCTTAGCTCCCGCAATGGCTTCCTCTACAGTATTTACTTCCTTCTCCTCGGAAATGTATGCAGTCGCTTCTTCTTCAATAGTCTTCTTAGTCATCTGGAGAGCTATTATATTTGCAAGTCCCTCTAATCCTTTTTCCTTAGCAATGGTAGCTCTTGTTCTACGCTTAGGTCTGTATGGTCTGTAGAGGTCTTCAAGCACAACCATAGTCATGGCATCCTCTATCTGTTTTTTTAATTCGTCTGTGAGCTTGCCCTGTTCCTCGATAGTCGCAAGTATTGAAGTTTTCTTTTCTTCGAGATTTCTAAGATATGTAAGCCTTTCATCAAGACTACGGAGTTGTTCATCATTTAATGAACCTGTAACTTCCTTCCTGTATCTTGAAATAAAAGGTATTGTATTGCCTTCGTCTATTAATTCTATGGCTTTTTCTACCTGCCATTCTTTTAAATTAAGCTCGGCAGCTATTGTTTTTGAAATGTTCATATTATGTATCCTCTTTCTTATTTTAATGCTACGGTTGTGTGAGGATTATATATCTATCGCAGGCACGCTCTCGCTAAGATTCGCACGCAACGGTACTAAACTCTTTGTATATAATTTGAAATTACCTTTTTACTTCGTAAAAGGAATTTCAAATCACATCCAAATAGCTAAGTACCGGCGGCTCATATTACCTGCTTATAGATATATAATCCTCACACAACCTGTATAGTTTTAAAAAAATTTACAAAAATCATTTAACTATAATTTATCTATATTTTATCAAAAATAGACTTTCTTGTTTTATAGATATGCTCTCATGTCTTGTATGAGGTGGTCCTCTGAGTCTATGAGTTTTTGAGCAATGTGTTTTGATTTGTCGTCTGCGGCTTTGAATTCATTCAGGTATCTCTGCAGGGATTTTATTCCCATGTTACAGCCTTCGGTAACTAAGTCTGCGATTGTGTGGTCACTGTCATCTACGGCAACCTTAACATTTGTCTTCATCCATGACATTCCTTTAGCCATGGGATTAGGATTTTTACCATCATCATGGTATTCCTTAAGAAGCTCTGTAGTATCTTTTTCTAAGTCGCGGCTTATCTCAAGCGTACGATACATACACTCCGACATTTTTTTATTCTTAGTATATTTTAACATTTCCTCAAGACTGTCTATACCCATTCTTATACCTGCGTCACACTCACGCAATAATTTAATTGTATCATCATTAATCATAATATTTACCTCACTTTTCCTGTGATTTTTTTTGAAAACGGTTGGATATGTTTGATAATCTATCGCAGGCACGCTTTCGCCAAGTTAACTAAAAAACATTAGCTACTAATAATCACATAAAATTATTAATATTATGCGGCAACTATTATGATTTTATACTGTTTTTTCTTTTTTATGATGTACTGTGAAGTACCATTTTATAACTGCTGTTCCGATTATGATTATGTAGCCGATTACACTTAAGTAGTCGGGAATTTGGTCTAAGAAGAAAAAACCAAATATCGCTGTAAATATTACGATTGAAAAATCATATACTGAGATTTCCTTCGCAGGTGCATTTGCATATGCTTTAGTTATAAATATCTGTCCGCCTGCTGCCGCAAAGCCGGTAAGTATGAGGAATCCCCACTGCTTCATAGTCATAGGTGAATAGTTAAACAAAAGATACGGAGTAAGCATAAGTGTCGTAAATCCGGAGAAGAAAGCAACTATTATCATACTGTTTTCCCCACGTATACCAAGCTTTCTCACATAAGCATAGGCAAGTCCCGCTCCAAGTCCTCCTAAAACTCCTGCAAGTGCAGGAATAACCTCTGAAGAAAATGTCGGTTTTACGACGAATAAAGCCCCTGTAAATGCTGAAATAACAGCAAGCCATTCATACCGATTGGCAATTTCCTTAAGTGCAAATATCGAGAATATGATTGCGAAAAAAGGCGACAATTTATTTAATATAGATGCATCCGAAATATGCATATGGTCTACAGCGTAGAAATTACATACCATACCAAGTCCACCGCTTATAGAACGGATAAGAAGATACCCGGTATTGCCATCGCCTATCTTAAAAGGAGTGTGACTCTTAATTAATGTTCCAACAGATATTACAAGTGCAAAAAAATTTCTGAAAAAACATTTTTGCAATGTAGGCACATCTCCTGAAAGTCTTATAAACAAATTCATAAGTGCAAAGCAGAATGCTGATGTGATTATATATATTACGCCTAATTTATAATTACTTTTTCTATCTGCAGTAGACAACCTCAACACTCTCCATCGCTTTATTATAAAGCTCTTCAATCTTACCTGTAAGTGCCTTTTCCGATTCAAGTATCTGTTCTAATTTAGGTCTTGTAACAGGGTGCTTGTCAACAAATATCGTACAACAATCCTCATACGGTAAAATCGAAGTCTCATAGGTTCCAATCATTTCGGATATATCTATAATCTCCTGCTTATCCATACCGATACATGGTCGAAACACCGGTATTTTATCTATCGCAGAATCTATGACAAGCAGGCTCTGTGTGGTCTGACTTGATACCTGTCCTATGCTTTCACCGGTTATTATGCACTGGCAGTCTTCCTTCATCGCAAGCTCCTGTGCCACCTTGTACATATAACGCTTCATTATAATTGTAAGTTCATCGTGAGGGCAGTTGTCATATATACAAAGCTGTATATCGGTAAAATTAACAATATGAAGCTTAAGCACTCCCGAGTACTGGGACACAAGCTTTGCAAGATCGATAACCTTCTGTTTGGCTCTCTCGCTTGTATATGGAGGCGCATTAAAATACACCGCCTCAAGCTCAACTCCACGCTTGGCTATCATATATGCTGCTACCGGACTGTCGATACCTCCTGACAAAAGTGCCATAGCCTTTCCGTTTGTGCCAACCGGAAGACCTCCCGGTCCCGGTATAACCTTGGAATAAATATACGCAGCATTTCTTACCTCGACATCTATTACAACCTCAGGATTATGTACATCGACAGAAAGCTCAGGAAATTTATTTAATAAATCTGCTCCCAGATCAGCATTAAGCTCCATGGACGACTTCGGATAGGTCTTATCATTTCTTCTTGCATGGCATTTGAAAGTAAAGTTTTTATTCTTATATTCGTTATCAATATATTCAATCACAGCTTTTGAAATATTGTCATAGGATGTATCTTCAACAACCATTACCGGACAGATACCTACGATACCGAATATCTGCTTAAGCACCTTTATAACATCATCAAAATCGTAATCCGAAAATGCTTCGACATATATTCTTCCGTATTCCCGTCTTACCTCAAATTCTCCATAGGGCTTTAAGCGGTTGCGCATACGCTTGCACATAGCCTCTTCAAAGACATATCGGTTCTTGCCCTTGGTACCGATTTCCGCATATTTTATAAGAAACATTTTGTACTGCATATTAGTACTCCTCTTTATAATTATTCAGAATATATCTAATCATTGGTTAATGACTTATCTTGTATATTTTCTTAACATCGGAAGCAATTCGCCTATTATACTAACTGCGTAGTCTACCTGATCCATGGTGTTGTCCTCACAGAAGCTGAAACGAAGCGTTGACTCAAGCCTATCTTGAGGAAGATTTATCGCCTTAAGCACATTGCTTACATGAGGCTTGTTCGATGAACACGCCGAGCCTGCCGACACATATATCCCCTTATCCTCAAGCGCATGGAGCATAACCTCACTTCTTACACCTACAAAGCTTATACTCATTACATGCGGAGCATCACCGGAATTATCGTATACGTTTTCAAAAGCCGTTACCCTGTCGATAAAGCTCTTTTTTAAAGCCCGTATATGCTCCATCTTTTTCTCATTATCCTTATACATAAGCTCTGTGGCAAGTCCCATTCCCGCAATGGCAGGAACATTTTCCGTGCCCGAGCGCATGGCATTTTGCTGACCGCCACCGTATATGATAGGACGCATCAGAAGCTTATCCTTTATATATAGAACCCCTGAGCCCTTCGGTCCATGTATCTTATGTCCGCTGAAGCTCATCAGATCAACACCAAGCCTCTTAGGAGAAAACCTCATCTTACCAAAGGCCTGAACTCCGTCTACATGGAAAACTATATTCTCATTGTAATCCTTTATAACCTTTGAAATTTCCTCTATAGGCTCGATAACTCCTATCTCGTTATTTACAAACATTGCGGAAACAAGTATGGTGTCTTCTCTAAGCGCTTTTTTAAGTTCATCAAGATTTAGCTTTCCATGCTCATCCACGCCAACATAAGTTACCTCATAGCCTTCCTTCTCAAGAAATTCCATAGGTGCACTTACGGATGCATGCTCAATATTTGAACATATAATGTGCTTTCCCTGACGTCTTTTCGCCATAGCAGCTCCGATTACAGCCAGGTTATTACTCTCTGTTCCACCGGATGTAAAGGTTAGTTCCTTTTCCTGACACTTAAGTTCTTTTGCAATCCGAAAAGCCGCCTCTTTTATGTATCTTTCAGCCTCTACACCTTTCATATGAAGTGACGAAGGATTACCGTAATCCTCTTCCATAATCCTGACCATCAAATCCTTAACCTCAGGAAATACCGCAGTCGTTGCAGCATTATCAAAATAACATTCCATGCTTATATCCTCTTATCTATAACTATTAATGAACTTATTAATTCAATTTACTAACTAAAAATATATTCCATATCGCCGCTTACTCATCAATTTCAAACATTATAATTGAAAGTGTTGTAAGTCCTGCCGTCTCAGTCCTTAGAATTCTGTTTCCGAGGGTTATACATTTAGCTCCCATAGCCTCGGCAGCCTCAACCTCTTCCTTTGCAAAGCCACCCTCAGGTCCTATGAATATTCCAAGACTTCTTACATTTCTTATACTCCTTACAACCTCTCTTGAGTATTCCATCCCTCTTGCTTCCTCATAAGGAATGATATTCATATCAAGCGACTTGGCATATTCCAAGGCCTCCTTAAAGCTCATAAAATCTTTAACAGATGGTACGATACCTCTGCCCGACTGCTCAGCCGCCGACTTAGCAATAGCATTATATCTCTCAAGCTTCTTGGCAGCCTTCTTATCATCAAGTTTAACTATAGTTCTCTTGGTCATCACGGGAACGACCTCATATACTCCAAGCTCAACCGCTTTCTGTATTATAAGCTCCGGCTTATCCGACTTAGGCATTCCCTGAAAAAGAGTAATCTTTACTTTAAGTTCCGAAGCATTCTTAACTACGTCCTCTATATCAGCCACAACACTATCCTGTGATATGCCGCTTATCCTGCATATATAATCCGTTCCTCCGCCGTCACTTACGGTTATTGATTCGCCGGACTTAAGTCTTAGAACATTCTTTATATGATTGACATCCTCCCCTGTTATGGTTATGGATTTTTCAGCATTTATACATATACTTTTGTCAACGTAAAATCTTGGCATTATATCTCTCTTTTCATATTCTTAAGCTCTTTTTTATTATCATACATCTTTTTATCTGCCTGATTAAATATTTCTGACACTTTATATTTATCATTAATTTCATATTCAGCCATTCCGGTAGCAAGAACAGGTCCGTTACCGGTTCTTAGATTCTCAAGAACTTTGCTGCGAAGGTCTTCAAGCAGTATATCACGCTTAGAATAATCTCTTTCCGATAATACAATGGCAAACTCATCACCACCGACACGAAATACCGGACTATGTGCATATGTATCACATATCATTTGGCAGGCTGTCTTGATATACTCATCTCCCGCCTTATGTCCCATAGTATCGTTTATAAGCTTTAAATCATTTAAATCACAAACCACAATAGCAAATGAAAAATAATCAATACCGTTATCTATGTTTTCCTGCATGACAGTCTCAAGCTCATGATATGCATTTTTATTTTTAGCACCCGTAAGCTCATCCCTTCTTGCCATCTCATTAGCAGACTTTAGAGCTGTCATATGCTCATTTTCTTTAATAACCTCTTCCGTAATATTCTCAACACCTATAATAAAATGTATACGGTCACTCGCCCACATCATAGTAAGCCTTGTATACTGCGGATTACCTTCTATCATCAGACGATAATCGGCACTGACTCTTTTTTTATCCTCAAGGGACGATATAATATAATCCTTGCTTAAAACATATTTAACTCTTTCCATATCATCAGGATGAACAAGCTGTTCAGAGTTTACCTGTGATTCTGCAAAGAAATCATTTCCCGCTTCATTTACCTCAAGATTTCCGTATATTGAATTAGATGTATATTCAGAGTAAACTCCGCTTTTTGAATCGACATAATATATGACATCATAGTTTGCGGCAAGTCCCTCAGCTATCTGGTTAAAGACCTCACGTTCCTTTTCAAGCTTTTGGGCCTCCTCCTTCATCTTCATCTCTTTATCAATGTTCAAGACACCGAGGATAAAATAATCATCATTATCGCTTACCTCTCTTATCAGACGAAGAGTATGCCATACAGGCTTTCCGTCGATAACAAGACGATACACTATACTATGCATATTTCCGTCCTTCATTTTTGAAAGCAGATTTTCCTTCTGAATATCATTCTTAAAAATATGTTTATCCTCCTCATAAACAACATATTCAGCATCTCTTGCCATATTTTTAAAGAAATCCTTACCATCCTTTTCAATCTGAAGGGAATTAAACTCCGAATTATTAGAATACCATTTATATTCATTTGTAACGGCATTAACATAGTAAACGCTTGAATAATCAATAAGCAGCGCTTCAGCTATTTTATTAAAGATTATATCATTGTTATCCATTTTTATTTCCCCCGCTAAATCCACTGTACAATTGTTCATTATAACATAAAGTATTAAGTCAGGCAAATATTTTGCATCTGTTCGATAAGCAAAAAAATCGGGCAGTAAAAAGCTTATACTGCCCGATAATGCTAAATATTCTTTACAAATTTTATGAAATCTTTGCCTGTTCTATCTCTTTCTTAGCCACATCCTCAGGAGCCTGCTCATATCTTGCGAACTCGTATGAGAATATTCCGCTTCCTCTTGTCATGGAATTAAGTCTCGTATCATATTCATAAAGCTCAAGATACGGAATCTCTGCAATAATTTCCTGTCCACCGTCTCCTGTAGGATTCATACCGATTATTCTTGCACGGCGTTTGTTAAGGTCTCCCATTATATCTCCGGTATAATCATCAGGTACATTGACCGTAAGTGTGGCAAACGGCTCAAGAAGTACAGGACTTGCATCCATAAATCCTTTCTTAAACGCCTGCTCTGTCGCCACCTTAAATGCAAGCTCTGACGAATCTACCGAATGATAGCTTCCATCATATAAAACTACTTTCACTCCGGTTACGGGATAGTTAGCCATAGGTCCGCTCTTCACTGACTCAGCAACACCTTTTTCAACAGCCGGGAAATAATTCTTCGGCACCGCACCGCCTACTACAATCTGCTCAAAGATATAAGGTGTATCCATGTCTCCTGACGGCTCGATGGTTATCTTGACATGTCCATACTGTCCGTGGCCGCCTGACTGCTTCTTGTATTTGTATTCCGTATCTACCTTTTTGCGTATAGTCTCCTTAAATGCAATCTTCGGCTTCGCAAGCTCTATCTCAACCTTGTATTTCTCTGCCAGAATACTCTGTACAACCTCAAGATGCTGTCCGCTTATACCGTAGATTAAAGTCTGACCGTTATCACTGTCATTTTCCTGCTTCAATGTAAGGTCTTCCATCATAAGCTTGGAGAGTGCCTGGGATATCTTATCCTCATCCCCCTTCTTCTTCGCCGTGTATCTTCTGTACACATATGGCTTAGATATAGAAGCACGAAGATATGTAACAGGATTTTTCCTCGTGGAAAGTGAGTCGGTCGTCTGGCTTACGCTAAGCTTAGCCAATGCTCCGATATCTCCCGCATGAAGCTCCTTAACCTCTTCAACCTTATTACCGCATATCACATAAAGCTTTCCGAGCTTCTCATCTGCGTCACGATGATAATTGTATAAAACATCATCTGATTTTAATACTCCGGAATTAACTTTGATAAGCGAATATTTTCCGATATAAGGGTCTGCTATTGTCTTGAATATATAGGCTGATTTAGCCTTTGCGAAATTATAATCCGCCTCAAATACTTCATTATTCGTAGTATTGATGCCGGCACATTTACATTTATCAGGACTTGGAAAATACTTAATAATATCTGCCATAAGTGTATACATACCTCTGGCAAGAGTGTTCGAACCCATAAGAACTGGTACAACCGAACCATCACATACACCTACACGAAGTGCCTGACGAATCTCATCCTCTGAGAATTCATCCCCTTCAAAATAACGCTCAAGGTACTCCTCACTTGTCTCGGCAACTGCTTCAAGAAGCGCATCACGGCAGATATTTAAATTTTCATAAGAATAATCCGGTACATCAAACTTATCTACAGTTCCATGATTATTCCATCTTTTAGCCTTCTGCTGAATAACATTTACATATCCCACGAACTGCTCATTCTCACGAATCGGAAGATGGAAAGGTGCAATCTTCTTTCCATACAGTTCCTGAAGCTCCTGAACGACCTTTCGGAAGCTTGCCTTGTCGATATCCATGTCAGTTACAAAGAACATCCTCGGAAGCTTTCTTTTCTCGCAGAGTTCCCACGCACGCTTTGTACCGGCTTCAATTCCCGCCTTACCGGATATAACGATTATCGCTGCATCCGCAACAGATACAGCTTCTTCCGCCTCACCAATGAAGTCGAAGAAGCCCGGTGTATCGAGAATATTAACCTTGTATCCTTCCCATTCAATCGGAACAATCGAAGTCTTAATCGAATTCTTACGCTTAATCTCCTCCTTGTCGTAGTCACTAATCGTATTACCACCATCTATGGTTCCCATACGTTTAGTCATACCGGCCAGAAAACCAAGTGCCTCAACAAGTGAGGTCTTGCCGCATCCTCCATGTCCCAAGAGGACTACGTTACGAATCTTGTCTGTAGTAAATACATTCATAAAAGGCACCTCCATATTATATAGTTTATTATAGTTTATGCACGCTCATTTCTCAAAATCCGAGAAATAAAACCCCATAGAAATATCCTCTTCTATAATAACATTTTAGCTGTTATTTTTATAGTCCTTTTTCGTTATTTTCTATCTTTTTTATGTTTTTTATCTCCTATACATCAAAGGTCTTCTTAAACGCCGTAATATTTTTACCGTCTTCATTCCCATATAATAATTAAACCAACTCATGTAAGTATTGTATCATCTCATATGATAAATTACTATAATTTAATTTTTAATTAAATTGGGGATTGACAGGAATAATAATCAATATATAATATTCCTTAAAAGGAATACCATTGTATGAATATAATGTACTTTACCAGGGAGCCGAAAGGGGAGCTGTTTCAGTCGCCGGACTTTTTTAAAGAAAGGGGCTGGTGCCAATGGTCACTTACAACGATTTATTCGAATTTGTGATTATGCTATGCGCAGTTATAACTCTTGTTATATATACTTACAAGCATAAAAAATAGCACCCTCTGCTGACAACGGTCGGTGCTATTTTTTAGCTACAAGCTATGCCGGCGGCTGGACGTGCCCCAGCGTTCGGCTCTCTTGTTAAGTACATTATATGCAAGAAATATGCTTTTGTCAAATAAAAAGGAGGATAAAAATGCAAAAATCAGATTTACTTTTATCAAATGGAGAATTAATAGAAAGTCAGGATATTAACATCGAATTAGAAGAACAACTCAAAAAGCTTCTTATATATTCAAGATTAGAATGTAACTTAACGCAAAAACAGCTTTCCGAAAAATCAGGTATACGCCAATCAAATATAAGTCGTATAGAAAACGGAAGCTGCGTTCCTACTATCGAAACTATAAAGCAGTTAGCTCATGCTATGGGTAAAAAAGTCAAAATCGAATTTATTTAATTAAATACAGTGTACTTAACCAGGGAGCCGAAAGGGAGCTGTTTCAGCCGCCGGACTTTTTAAAGAAAGGGGCTGGTGCCAATGGTCACTTACAACGATTTATTCGAATTTGTGATTATGCTATGCGCAGTTATAACTCTTGTTATACTTATAATCAAGCATAAAAAATAGCACCCTCTGCCTAGCAAACACTGGGTGCTATTTTTTAGCTACACAATTTTGCCGGCGGCTGGACGCGCCCCAGCGTTCGGCTCTCTTGTTAAGTACATTATATGCAAGAAATATGCTTTTGTCAAATAAAAAAGAGCATGCGCAGCATGGCGGTCAGATGGTGGTATGGCTGTCTGAATTTCAAAAGTCTAAATTAGTGCGAAGGTATATATACCGTGCACTATCCAAGAACCTAACAAATTCAGACAGCCATACCTTTCCATCTGACCGCCCATACTCGCCATTATTTGGCTATAATTGACACCCAATCGTTCATATGAACAATGTCCACTATGGTAAATCCGTTTTCGATAAGTGCAGTCTTAACCTGTTCTTCCTTCATATCAATGATTCCCGAAGTGATAAATAATCCACCTTCTTTGATAAGCGGTCTTACTACAGCGGATAAAGGAATAATAACATCAGCTAAGATATTGGCAACCACGATATCATATTTATTGCCGCCGTTAATCTCTATAGCCTTTTCAATATACGCCTTGCCATTCACATCATCAAGCAGATTTCCACAGGTAAACTTAAGTCTGTCCTCACCTATTTTATTAACCTCTTGATTCTCAATGCTTGCTCGTACGGCAATCTCGTCTATGTCCATACCATGTACGAAGCCTGCACCGAGAAATACACTTATTATGGATAGGATTCCGCTTCCTGAACCCACATCAAATACAGTATCCCCCTCTTGCAGATACTTCTTAAGCTGACCGATACATAGCTTGGTCGTCTCGTGTGAGCCCGTACCGAAGGCTATACCCGGGTCAATTTCAACCACTATATCATCCTCATTTACAGCTTCAAGTTCCTCCCAGGTAGGCTTGATAACAATATTATCATAAATCTTAAACGGTTTAAAAAACTGCTTCCAGTTATTAATCCAGTCCTTATCTTCGGTATTTGACAGAGATATGTTCATAGTACCTACAGGTATAAACGCACTAAGGCGGGTAAGTTCTGCAACTATATCCGCCCTAAGTGTGTCAATATCGAAGCTATTATCTATAAAACAGGATACCTTAGCAGTTCCGTCATCCTCCCCCTCTACAAGAGGAATGTCAACAAACATAGCTTCTTTTTCTTCTTCTGTAAGTGGAACATTATCCTCAATCATAATACCCTCTACACCCTTTTCATCTAAGAATACGCTTAGAAGGTCAACCGCATCTACGGTTGTTTCGATTGTTAATTTTGTCCACATCATAATATTTAAAATCCTTTTTTAAATCCTTTTTTCTTCTTATGATCACCAAAGCTGAATCCACCTGCCGAGTCTGTTGAAGACCTCGCATTAACGGTCGTTGTATTAGCATACTGGTTAAGTAATGATTTCTGCTCCTCGGTAAGCTTATCAGGCACCTGAACTATGAGAGTAACATAATGGTCACCTCTTACATTCTTATTTCTGAGTGTAGGAACCCCCTTGCCCTTAAGCTTAATCTTGGTATCGGTCTGAGTACCCGGCTTGATATCTATATCGTAAGGACCATCTATGGTATTTACGGTAATCTTACCGCCAAGTGCAGCCTGAGTAAAGCTTATCGGCTCTGATGAGTAAAGGTCATACTCTTGACGCTGGAAGGTCGGATGTCTGTCAACCAATACGGTAACAAGCAGGTCACCACGACCACCGCCGTTTATACCCGGCTCGCCTTTCTCACGTATACGTATACTCTGTCCGTTGTCTATACCGGCAGGTACTGCAACCTGAATCTTCTTCTTGCTCTTGACATAACCCGTACCGGCACAATTACTACACTTATACTTGATAATCTTTCCTGTACCACCACAATCAGGACATGTCTGAACAGTTCTCGCCATACCGAAGAGTGACTGCTGTGTGAATACAACCTGACCTTTACCTGCACATTTAGAACAGGTCTCAGGCTGATGTCCCGGCTGTGAACCGGTACCTTTACATACATCGCACTCGTCCTTAAGAGGAAGTTCAAGCTCCTCCTGCGTACCGAATACTGCTTCCTCAAATGAAACTCTGACTGTAGTCTTGATATTCGCACCCTTTACAGGACCGTTTGACTGACTACGCTTTGAGCCGCCACCGAAGAAGTCTCCAAATATATCACCGAATATATCGCCCATATCCGCAAAATCAAATCCGCCAAATCCACCGGGACCACCGCCCTGTTCAAAGGCAGCATGACCGAACTGGTCATACTTAGCCCTCTTTTCAGGATCTGATAAAACTGCATAGGCTTCGGCTGCTTCTTTAAATTTTTCTTCTGCTTCTGCATCGCCCGGGTTGGTATCAGGATGATATTTCTTAGCAACTTTTCTGTATGCTTTCTTTAAATCAGCATCTGATACGCCCTTATCGACGCCAAGCACCTCATAATAATCTCTTTTTTCAGCCATCGCATTCACCTTTATTAGATTTCTTTGTAATCAGCATCTACTACATCTGAATCATCAGAGAAGTCAGGAGTTCCTGTTCCTGTTCCTGCATTAGCACCAGGGCCATTCTGCTCATAAAGCTTTGAGAATAAGCTCTGTGCACTGTTCATAAGTGTTTCCTTACCTGCCTTAATCTTCTCTACATCATAATCTGTCATTGCATCAGGGTCTGTACCCTCGATGATTTCCTTAAGAGCCTTTAAGTCTTCCTCAACCTTAGCCTTGTCAGCTCCCGGTAACTTATCTCCTACATCATTAAGTGCTCTCTCAGTCTGGAATACTAATGCATCTGCATCATTTCTAACCTCGATTGCTTCCTTACGCTTCTTATCCTGTGCCTCATATTCAGCAGCTTCCTTAACTGCTCTTTCGATATCCTCATCAGAAAGTGAAGTTCCTGAAGTAATTGTGATGTGCTGCTCTCTGCCTGTTCCTAAATCCTTGGCAGATACATTAACGATACCGTTTGCATCTATATCAAATGTAACCTCAATCTGTGGCACACCTCTTCTTGCAGGAGCGATACCATCAAGTCTGAAGCGTCCTAAGCTCTTGTTATCTCTTGCGAATTCTCTTTCACCCTGTACGATATTGATATCAACTGCATCCTGATTATCCTGAGCAGTAGAGAATATCTGGCTCTTGTTAGTAGGAATGGTTGTATTTCTCTCGATAAGGTGAGTTGCGATACCACCCATAGTCTCGATAGAAAGTGTAAGCGGAGTAACATCAAGAAGAAGGATTTCACCTGCTCCTGCATCACCTGCAAGCTTACCACCCTGGATAGATGCACCGATTGCAACACACTCATCAGGATTGATACCTTTGAACGGATCCTTACCTGTTATATTCTTAACCATATCCTGTACTGCGATTATACGAGTTGAACCACCTACAAGAAGAACCTTATCAAGGTCTGCTGCTGTTAAGCCTGCATCCTTAAGAGCTGTCTGTACAGGTACTCTTGTCTTGTCAACAAGGTGTGCAGTAAGCTCATCAAACTTAGCTCTTGAAAGATCCATATCAAAGTGCTTTGGGCCATCCTGAGTTGCAGTGATGAAAGGAAGGTTGATATTTGTAGTAGTTGATGATGAAAGCTCCTTCTTAGCCTTCTCAGCAGCTTCCTTAAGTCTCTGCATAGCCATCTTATCAGTTGATAAGTCAACACCCTCTGCCTTCTTGAATTCCTCTAACATATATTCTGTGATTGCATTATCAAAGTCATCACCACCAAGCTTATTATCACCGGCAGTAGCAAGAACCTCGATGACACCCTCACCAATCTCGATGATAGATACATCAAATGTACCACCACCTAAGTCGTATACCATAATCTTTTGCTCTTCTTCATTATCAAGACCATATGAAAGCGCTGCTGCTGTAGGCTCGTTAATGATACGCTTTACATCAAGACCTGCTATCTTACCTGCGTCCTTGGTAGCCTGTCTCTGTGAGTCAGTGAAGTATGCAGGAACAGTGATAACTGCCTCTGTAACCTTTTCACCGATATAGCTTTCTGCATCAGCCTTTAACTTCTGAAGTGTCATAGCCGAGATTTCCTGTGGTGAATACTTCTTACCGTCAATCTCAACCTTGTAATCTGAACCCATATGTCTCTTGATAGATGCGATAGTCTTGTCTGCGTTTGTAACAGCCTGACGCTTAGCAGCATCACCGACTACTCTTTCACCTGATTTTGTAAATGCGACAACTGATGGAGTAGTTCTTGAACCCTCGGCGTTTGTAATAACAACCGGCTTACCACCTTCCATAACAGCTACGCATGAATTAGTTGTTCCTAAGTCAATACCTATAATCTTACCCATTTTTAATTCCTCCCTAATTTTATAAATAAAAATATTAATTAGCTACTTTGACCATGCTGTGTCTTAAAACCTGGTCTTTATACATATAACCCTTTTGCATTTCCTCGGCGACTACATTTTCACCAAGATTTTCATCTTCAATATGAATTACCGCGTTGTGCAATTCAGGATTAAATTCTTTGCCTTCTGCGTCCATAGGTGCAACACCTATTCCTTCAAGGGTTACCATCAACTGACGGTAAATCTTATCAACGCCCTGTTCAAAAGCTCTGTCTACGTCTTCCTCAGGTACACTTGCCAAAGCTCTCTCGAAGTTGTCAACTATCGGAAGTAATTTCTCAAGCACATCCTTAGCACCCAAGTCGAACATCTTGCTGCCTTCCTTTTCAGTTCTCTGTCTTGCATTTTCAAACTCAGCCAGAAGTCGTTTATACTTCTCCTCATTGCCCTGTGCAAGTTCCTTGTATTTATCAAGTTCAACCTGCATTGCCTTGCTGCCTCGTCTGCTTCCCTTCGGGACAGGCTTTGGTCTGGCTGACTCGGCTTTTTCCTCAGGAACATTTTCTACCTCATCAACCTTTACGTCTGTTCCTTCGCTTACCGCTTCTTCACTGTCTGCCTTTACCTCGCTAACCTCTCCTTCATCACTTTTGGCAACAGATGATTTCTTTTTTTCTTTATCATCAACAGATGTCTTATTATCACCTGATACATTTTTCTTAGCCATTATCATTCACCTCTCTACCCTTTTTAAATATATCATCTAATTCTATGGTTAGATTCTTTAATGTGCTCACAACCTTTTTATAATCCATTCGTTTCGGACCGATTATACCAATTGTTCCTTTAGCACCCTCCGGCATCTTGTATGTCGCTGTGACTAATGAGCAATCCTCCATGTTCTGTATGGATGTTTCTTCACCTATATATACTTGTATGTCGTTTCCTTCTTCCTGTGATCTGGTTGTTTCTTCAAGCATATGTGAAAGTTCTGTCTTATCTTCGAATTTCTCAAGCAGCTCACTCGTTTTACTTATATCTCCGATTTCAGGATATTTCAGGATATTTGTCGCACCGCTTGTATATACCTCAAGCTCTCCTGCCTCATGTATGGCATCCACTATTCCCTGGAATATATGGTCTAATATTACGCTATATTCTCCCGACTGTTTCTTCATGGCATTAATCATTTCCAGGTTTATATCCTCTAATGATGCTCCCTGTAAAAATGTATTAAGCAATATGTTAAACTTAAGTACATCCTCATTATCAAGCTCCGTATCAATCGGTATCAAATGATTCTTTATAAGGTTTCCGTCTATGACAATTACCGCCAGCAGATTATCTTCATCAACCTTTGACAGCTGTATAAATTTTACTGTCTTCCTGTAGTTCGGTGCTGTAACCATCGTTGCATAATTCGTATTATAAGCAAGCACCTTTGCAACCTGTTTTAAAAGAAGCTCCATCCTGTCAACTCTTTCAAGCAATGTGCTTTTCTCTGTCTCAGCTTCTTCTTTTTCTTCCATAAGGTTATCTACATAAAATCTGTATCCTTTATCCGTAGGTATTCGTCCGGCTGAGGTATGCGGCTGAACTATATACCCGAGCTCTTCCAAGTCTGCCATCTCATTTCTTATAGTCGCAGAACTCAAATTCAAATCCGTATACTTGGAAATGGTTCTCGAACCAACCGGCTCGCCTGTCTCAAGATAAGTCGCTATAACTGATTTAAGAATTGTCTTCTTACGTTCATCCAGCTCCATATACTCATCCTTCCTTTTATTTATTAGCACTCATTTAATCCGAGTGCTAACTCTAAATGTTAATCTATCACTATGCAGGGTGTTTGTCAAGCATTTATAAGAAAAAATTTAATTTTAATATCAATAATTCTAAGTTTAAATTAAATTTTAAAATCAAATAATAATTATATTTAATAAATGTCTATCTTTATTATATAAATTATATAAAAAAAATTGACATTATATAAATTATATAATATAATTATTATTGTAAGGAGGTACCATATGACAGGTAAAGATGTAGTAAAACTTTTACAAAAGAAAGGCTGGGTTATAGACCGAGTACACGGAAGTCACTACATAATGAAAAATGGTAATCAAACGGAAACTATACCTGTACATAGCAAAAAAGACCTTCCAACAGGTTTGCTAAATTCAATAAATAAGAGGACCGGAATATAAATTCCAAATCTCTATGTGCAGAAAGGAGAATGACAATGAAAAAGGTATATCCGGCTATAATTCATGAAGATAATGGATACTGGGTTGAATTTCCTGACCTTGAAGGCTGTCAGACATATGGCGATACATTGGAGGAGGTATTAGAGCTTGCCGAAGAAGCTTTAGGCTTATATCTTGTAAGTCTGGCTGAAAATAATCAGAAGATACCGAAGCCATCCGATATTGAAGATATTAAAGGAACTGACGGCGAAACAACATATATATACACCGATATGAATGCTTATAGAAGAGATACACGAGCCGTAAAAAAGATGTTATCAATTCCTGCATGGCTTGCTAAAGAAGCAGAAAAAAACAATATAAGCTTATCAAAAATTCTTCAAGAAGCATTACTAGAAAAAATATAAACTAATAAAAATCCACTAACTATTTGGTTGGTGGATTTTTGTATTAGCCTTAATGTTTAGAATCCTTATATGGTGTGCTTTCACCGGTCCACATTTCAAATCCCAGATTTTTATTATATGCAATCAAACCTCCAACTCTTTCTGTCGCTGTCTTAGCTTCGTGGGTTTCGAATTTATTATCATCTGGCGTATCTTCCTACCGCGCCAAGTGCTCCGCCTAAGGCAACAAATACAAATGACATTTTTATCCTTCTTTCATGTTTTATTATCAACCATAATTGGCTCTACCCACGCATCGCCATCCGGCGACACATATACATTCGCATAATCATCGCGTATGGTAAGAAGCATTTTCCTGTTCTTGAAATCGTATTCGTGAAACTGAAACCAGAGATACAGCTCCGACTGCGCGGTCTTTATCTCACTCGAATAAGGGTCAATATATGTAACCTTTATGCGATATGCTCTGTTCTTTGCTCTGTATCGAGTTTTTTTTAATTTCTCCGGCGAAAGCTCTCTGCCCAATATATACGGTCTTTCCTCGATTAATATTATATCACCCTTGATACATTCATTTTTAAACATTTCCTGCATATATTGAATCTTCTTCTTTGCATTTTTCCCGGTTGTAATATCTGATAATATAAGTCCTGCGATAATTATCACATCACATAACAAAAAAGGCAGTATAGCAGAATAATCCACTCCATTCTCTTGTGTGGATATCACAACAAATGTTACAATAATGGCACTCCATATTCCCAAAAATACAGCAATTATAGTTCCGGCTTTTTTATAGCTATAGCCTACAGGATATATTTTATTCAACAGATATCCTCCTAATCTACAAACATTAAACAACCTTGTTATTCTGCAAAATTGCGATTGATATATAATGAAGCACTTCAAACTCCTCCGGTGCTTCTTTCTCAAGCATAGCCATGTGTTCCCTGTTCCATTCTTTAAGCTTTTCTTCGGAAAGCGACGCACCCACACCTCTGCATGCACGCATACGTCCATTCCAGCTTTCTCTTGTAAACGGAACTTTTACCACAGTTTCTTCTTGGTCAATTATTTCAAAATCATCCGCATACTCATCAGGCACCCATACAGGATGAACCGTGTCACCTGCACCTGACCAGTTTGGGCTGTATTTTAAGATAATCTCTTCACTCTTTCCTGCAATTTCATCTTCAAACGGAAGCCATCCCATATATAAAATCAAGAACTTACCGTCAGGCTTTATTATTTTTGCAAGCTTTGGTGCAAATATTTTATGATCAGGATACCAGATACACTGACATGCCGTTACTACATCAAATGTGTTCTCAGGAAAATCTATCTCCTCTGCCGGACAGGTGAAAAAATCTATATCCATACCGGCTGCTTTTGCCATAGCCTTTGCCTCTGCAATTTGGTTTTCGGATATATCAGTACCCGTCCATTTAGCACCGTACTTATACATATTTCTCGGTAGAACTCCGGTGCCGGTTCCGATATCAAGAACCTGCTGTCCGTTTATACATAGGCCTTTATCTACTATTTTTTTATAAAATATATCCGGATATATATCTCTGTACTTTGCATAATCTTCTGATGTCTTTCCCCAGTCAAAAGACTTTCCGCCATCTATTTTTTCATTCCTTATCATTTCATTTCTCCACTTATTTCTTTTTAATCTTAAGCGTCTTCAAATACTCCTTTTGCTCCTGGGTTATGCGGTAGCTTTCACACGCCTTTTGGATTGCCTTGTTGTGCGTCCAGTTATCCAGCTTTTTTTCTTCAATATAAGGCAGTATACTTTCATACTGTTTTGCAAGTGCAGTGGCAAAATACCAGGCAATCATCATATTGATATAGTACTCCTCGGAACGAACTGCTACTACGAGCTTTGGATATTTTTCATCATAATCATCATCCAGATAATGCTGCATAAGCATACCGATTGCAAATCTTACGGTATAGGTATGCTCTGATTTTATCCACTTTTCTATGTACGGTAACAGTTCTTTTTTATGCTTTTTAAATACCTTTGGCGAGGTCTGGTCACAGGTTGCCCAGTTATTTATATAGGGAAGAAACTCTTCAACCTTTTTAATACACACATTAAAATCCTTTTCCTCGGATATAATAAATCCGTGTAGCTGGTTTTCATCGAAATACTTGTGCGGAAGCTCCTTTAAAAAGCTTTGAGTATCTTCGTCCTTTGATATTTCCTTTGCAAATGCTCTTAATGCCGGTGTTCTCACTCCTATAAAATAAGAATCCTCCATACCCGGAATCAGCTTTTTATTGAACTCATTGAACTTTTTATCCTGAAGCTCAAAGAGCCTATTTTCTATTTCTTTTGTAGTCATATTTTTTCTCCGTTATTAAACAAATACAGGAAGCATCCATAATAAATGTACGCTTCCCGCATTATGACATTTTTTAACCATGAAGTCCATCCGACTGTCTTATCATATCTTCAACAACTATATCATATATTTCTCCGATAGAAGCACAATATTCAAGTACCTTCCACGGCTCATTTGTATGGAAATGTATCTTTACCAAATCCTCATCACCTGCTGCGATAAGTGAATTTCCCTCGATATGAGTTGTTATGTAATCTGCGATATCATCCTCA
>JAFTFE010000137.1 GCA_017449765.1 Lachnospiraceae bacterium
AATACGCTTTTCCAAAGTCTGTTTCATATACCTCTGTTATTTCTTCGTCTGTACCATACCCCCAATGATTACTTTCTTCTCTATCAAATAACTATGGCAGGAATTGGTACTTCAACATTATACAAGAAATAATCATAATTTTTACTTTCATTCAACCTTTTTCCCATATAATGCCAAATACAGTGAAGTGATACAGAGAGTACAGGCAAAGGAGGAATAAAACAAATGGCTGTCATAGAAGTAAATCATCTCACAAAAGATTATGGGCATGGACGCGGAATCTTTGATGTATCATTCGGAGTAGAACAGGGAGAAGTGTTTGGATTTCTTGGACCGAATGGAGCAGGCAAAAGTACTACAATGCGACATTTGATGGGTTTTTCACACCCACAGAACGGAACAGCGGCAATCAACGGATATTCATGTTGGAAAGAACATGACAGAATTATGGGGGATGTAGGATATATTCCGGGTGAAGTTGCATTGCCGGAAGGTTTAGACGGAGTTGGATTCCTCAAAATGATGCAGGGATTACGAAAAAGTGATGATGGCAGAACACAGGAGTTGCTTGAAACCTTTGATATGAATCCAAATACATCGTTGAAACGTATGAGCATTGGTGAAAAGAGAAAGCTTGCAATCATTGCAGCATTTATGGGGGATCCCCAAGTACTGCTTTTAGATGAGCCGACATCAGGTCTTGATCCGGTCATGCAGGAGGTTTTCATAGATTTTGTCAGGAAAGAAAAAGAAAAGGGAAAAACAATTCTTCTTTCAAGTCATATATTCAATGAAGTGGAAGCATTATGTGACAGAATCGCTATCATAAAAGAGGGCAGACTTGTATCTGTTGTAAATGCAGAGGAAGTTAAACATTACAAGAGAAAAACATTCGAGATAACATTTGAAAGGAATAGTGATTACAAAGCATTTATGTCAGAGGACTTTGAGATAAGGGAAGAATATCCGGAGCAGAATATGTTAGCAATTGCTTGTGAGGATGACCACGCCGATGATTTTATAAAAACACTTGTCCGATATCGTATTAAAAACCTTGTAGAACATCAGCAGACACTGGAAGAATATTTTATGCACTTTTATAAGAGTGAGCGTACATTTGGAGGGATTGAGAATGGAAAGAGAAAATAGTATTGAAGTCCATAACCTGACAAAAGACTATAAAAAGGGCAGAGGAATTTTTGACTTTAATTTTGAGGTTAAGAAGGGTGAGGTATTTGGATTGATTGGGACAAACGGCAGTGGAAAGACAACTACAATCCGTCATATGATGGGCTTTATACATGGCGATTCAGGAAAGGTTAATATAAATGGTCTGGATGCCTGGAAGGATTCCGCAAAAATAAAACAATATATCGGTTATGTGCCGGGGCAGATTGATTTCCCTGATGTTGGAACAGGCACCGATTTTCTTAAAATACAATCGGAATTACTTGGACTTAGGGATATGTCGTATATGAATGACCTGATAGACAGATTTAAGATTGACATTACCGCACCACTGCGGAGAATGAGCAAGGGTATGAAACAAAAAATGGCTCTGGTTGCGGCATTTATGAGTGATGCAGATATTTATATTTTAGATGAGCCGTCTACCGGACTTGATCCGCTTATGCGTGACACTCTGATTCAACTCATTTTGGAGAAAAAAGCACAGGGGAAAACGGTATTTATGTCCAGCCATATTTTCAAGGAAGTAGAGGATACATGTGATACGGTAATGTTTATCAGGAATGGACATATTGTTAATCTTGTCCGAAGAAGTCAGTTTGAGAATGATCCACATGAAGCATTCACTGTCACCTTTGCTTCAGACAACGACTATAAGAGGTATCTTGAGTATGATCATTATATGCTGAAGGATGTACCGCTTAATGAACTAATAGTGAATAAAAATCAAAAGAATAAACAGATTACATTGAATCTTCCAATGTCACAGATTAACGAATTTTTGAAAGATTTATCAGAATATTCAATTGCAGGTTTTTCGAATGAAGCATTTTCACTTGAAAAATATTATACAACAATTGTAGAAAAAATGGAGGTATAAATTATGTTGAGTTTACCGTTATTTAAACAGACCACAAAGGCAAATGGTGTATTATGGAGCGTTCTTACTGTTGTATCAGCAGCACTTCTTGCACAGTTTGCAGCACTTGAGATGACACAGAGCTTGTTGTTTCTGATTTTTTATGGAGTTATGGCTATGATTCTTCCGGGAGTCTACATTATGGTTAGTTCCAATAAGCTATTTGCAAGCCAGATTGACAGAGGCTCTCTTGCGTATGTATTATCAACTCCTAAAAAAAGAAGTACCATTGCATTTACACAGTTGCTTTTTTCCGTAGGTTCTATAACACTTTTATTCCTGATACTAACATTAGTGCATATCGGTGTAAATGCCCACTCTCCATTGGATTTGACAGTAGCAGGGGCAGCAGCAGGCGTTTATGGAATATCCGGTAATCTTACAGCAGCGATTATATTAAAAATCAATCTGTCAGCATTACTTGTATGTCTGGCAATGTCCGGTGTATGCTATATGTTTTCCGGAATATTCAACCTTTCAAAATTTTCGATTGGATTTGGGGGCGCATTTGTCGGAATCTCTGTTCTCTCTAACATGATGGCAATGTTTGGCTCACTAGGCGTTGATGTATTAGAAAATTTCAAGTATCTTTCTATCTGTACATTGTATGATTACAAATCCATACTGTTGGGAACAGATGATTGGATTACAAAAGGAATAGCCGCTCTGATTGTAGCAGTAGTATCCTACACGATAGGAACGGTAACTTTTTGCAAAAAAGATCTGCCTTTATAAGAATTGTTATAGTATAATAGAAATATATAAGACAAACGGACCGGAGGTTTTCCGGTCTGTTTGAATAAGGGGTGTAATATGGTAACGATTTTGATTGTTGAGGATGATGCGGCGATTCGTTTGCTTACGAAAACAAAGCTAAAAGAGAAATATAACATTTTAGAGGCAGAAAATGGAGTGGCGGCACTTGAGATTTTGGATCATAGCCATGCCGACCTTGCTATTGTAGATATCATGATGCCAAAAATGGATGGATACGAGTTTGTGAATTTGTTGCGAGAAAGTAATAATAACATGCCTGTAATCATGCTGACAGCAATGACTTCCTTTGAACATAAGAAAAAAGGGTTTGCAAGCGGAATAGATGATTATATGACGAAGCCTATCAATTATGAAGAATTGGATTGGCGGATTGAAGCACTTCTGAGGCGAGCAAAAATATTCAGTGAAAATAAGATTGAAATAGGTGCACTAAAACTTAATCAGGACAGCAAAAGTGTAATCTGGAATAATAATAAAATCGAACTAACCAATCTGGAGTTTGAACTTTTGTATAAGTTCTTGTCGTATCCTGATATAATTTTTACAAAGCAACAGCTATTGGATGATATATGGGGATATGATACAGACACAGAGTACAGTACGATAAAAACATATATAAGCAGATTGAGAGGCAAATTTGCAGATTGTAATGTGTTTGATATTGTTTCATTGCGTAATATAGGCTATAAAGCAGTGATAAAGGAATAGCAGGTGGATACCTTATGAGTAAAAAAGAAAAAAGAAAAAAATATCTGAATGTCTTCCATATCCGATGGGTGCTTTTTCTTGCGGTGTCGGTTATAATTGGAGGAATTATGTCCTTTGGATTGGTAGCTTATCTTGTTTTTGGATTTAAAGATAATACAGCAATTCATATGTTGTGGATGATACCGCTTATGGCTCTTACTGTTACCGGAGCAATATTAATTATTCTGCATTTTATGGAAAAAAGATTATCCCGTCTGATGAATGCAATTCATGAAGTGTCTGATGGAAATTTGGATGTGGAGATTGACCTGAGTGATGCACAGGAATACGAGGTTGTATATAAGGATTTCAATAAAATGGTAAAGGAACTCAGACTGACAAAGCAGGGAATGCAGAATACTGTAAATGAAATCGCTCATGAATTTAAGACACCGATTACTTCTATTTGCGGGTTTGCAGATTATCTCTATCAGACAGGAGAAGATATTGAAACGGAAGAACGAATGAGTTTTTTGAAGTTGATATGCGATCAGTCAGGAAGGCTATCCAACCTCTCTCAAAATATGCTGCTTTTGTCAAAACTGGAGGCATGTCAGATTATGACCGATAAAAAGGTATTTGATGTTTCCGAACAGATTAACAAATGTATCATTCTTTTTCTTGACCAGTTAGACAGGAAAGGTATAGAAATACTTGTTCCAGAAGATGAAATGTGCAAATGCTATGGAAATGAAGAAATGATAGAGCAGGTCTGGATCAATCTGATTGGCAATGCGATTAAGTACACACCGGAAGGTGGTGTAATCACGATATCCTATAAGCAGTATGAAAATCATATTACTATAAGTGTCAGGGATTCCGGTATCGGTATGGATAATGATACAAAGGAACACATTTTTGAAAAGTATTATCAAAATGACTCATCAAATTTTTCAAATGGTAATGGGATAGGACTTGCTATCGTAAAGCGTATTGTTGAACTGTCAGACGGCAAGGTTTATGTAGATAGTAAGTTAAAGTACGGAAGCATATTTTTTGTTGAACTGCCCAGAAACGGCCTATTTTAGCCATTTCTGAGCTATTTACATTATAGGAGTTCCTCATCCAAGGCTCTTCCTTTAGCTCTTCACACTTAGCCATCCCTCAGTTCTTTCTTGACTCTTTTATAGTATTCAAGCTCTGTCCTGTATTTTTCTTCATATTGAGCTTCTTCTCTAAATCCATCTGTATTTTTACCATTTTCTAGATATTTCAGTACAATTGCCCGATCCTTATATACACCATTTAATGAAGATGACTTTTCCTTTGAGAACACCCATATAGGAATGACCTTTAACTACAGTACTCTTAATGATTTTGTAAAAGAATGGTATAAAAAGAAAAATGAATTAAAGAACGGGATTATTACCCGTGATGTATATTTTGAATGGAAAATCAACTGGCCTCATGCTTCCAATGATTAGTAACATCGTAGCCACTGGAATAATTATGAATGATAAATGTATTCAAGACCAATTGATTTCTACGATGAATATAGACTTTTCTCTCTAATTGCAGTACTAACGTAGTACCAGAGAGTAAATTAATAGCTCGCAAACGTCCTAAAATAGGGCATCTGCGAGCTTATGTTTATTATTCGTACTCTATCGTTCCGCTTGGCTTTGGAGTGAAGTCATAAAGAACTCTGTTTACTCCCTTAACCTCGCTGGTTATTCTCTTTACAAGGTGCTTCATAAGCTCAAACGGTATATCCTCTACCTCTGCTGTCATGGCATCGGTTGTATTTACCGCACGGATTATGACCGGCCACTCGAAGGTTCTTTCTCCGTCTCTTATTCCTGTTGACTTGAAATCAGGAACAACTGTAAAGTACTGCCATACCTTTCCTTCAAGACCGTTCTTTGCAAATTCTTCACGAAGAATTGCATCTGCCTCACGTACAGCCTCGAGTCTGTCTCTGGTAATGGCACCCGGACATCTTACGCCAAGTCCCGGTCCCGGGAATGGCTGACGATAAACCATATTTGCAGGAAGTCCGAGTCTTTCACCTACGATACGAACCTCATCCTTAAATAATATCTTAACAGGCTCAACAAGCTCAAACTTCATATCTTCAGGAAGTCCGCCTGCGTTGTGATGAGCCTTGATACCTTTCTCACTCTCTAAGATATCAGGCCAGATAGTTCCTTGTGCAAGGAACTCTATGCCGTCAAGCTTTCTTGCCTCCTCGGCAAATACCTCTATAAATTCTCCGCCTATTATCTTTCTTTTAGTCTCAGGATCTGTTACTCCTGCAAGCTTATCAAGAAAACGGTCGGTTGCATCCACATATACAAGGTTAGCATTCATCTGGTTACGGAATACCTCTATAACCTGTTCAGGCTCACCCTTTCTTAAAAGTCCATGATTAACATGAACGCATACAAGCTGCTGTCCAACTGCCTTTATAAGAAGTGCAGCAACTACCGATGAATCCACTCCTCCCGAAAGTGCAAGCAGCACCTTCTTATCACCAATCTGTTCCTTAAGTGCTGCTATCTGCTCCTCGATAAAAGCATCAGCAAGCTCCGGTGTAGTAATACGAACCATATCGTCCGGACGTCTGTCATTTGCCATTTTTGAATCCTCCTGTACTTAAAATTTATATTTTTTAATTGCAACATCATAACTATACTTAATTTTTTACTCAATTAATTATATACAAATACCATAAATTGTACAAGAGAGAATATGATACAAATATTATAAAAACGATAATTCTATGTATATATTTTATTTATGTTTTTTTATGTAGCAGAAAATATACAAAAGTGATTCCACATATAGTAAAAGAAGCTCACTAAAATAGTGAGTTTCTCTGTTTTTCCATTATTCAAGCTCGATTGCTATCATCATTTTATGTATTCTCTGAAATCTCTTAACGCCCATATTGTAGCATTTTTCACTTTTGATAGCAATCGTGTTTTGTTATTTTTGAAAATATTAGAGCCAAAATAGAGCCAGTGCGGCTCTAGTTTTAATTATTCACTTTCCATCGCCCGCCTTTATCAGAACCAAGACGTTCTATTTCACCAGTTGCCTTCATTTTTTTAATATGATATTGAACACCACTCTCGGACAAACCTACTTGTTCAGCTATCATTGCTGCCGAAGCCAACGGGTTATCTCTCATAATATCCTTAATCATTTCCTTTTTTGTCTTAGTAGTTTCTTGGTAGTTTCTTGGTAGTTTCTTGGTAGTACTATCAAGAGAGTTATCATCTACTTTATTCCATTCTTCTCTCAGATTCCTATAAAATGCTACAACAAAATCATCAGTTTCTGTTCGAAACTCAACCTTACAACCAGCATCATCGCAAAGATCTTTGATACGCTTCAAACCAGTTGCAAAAGTTTCCATATCATCAGAATAGTAAAGAATACCTGTAATCAGCTTGTTTCGTCGAATTGCTTTTTTATTACCATCCAAGAACTCCTCGGGTGTATGTCCCTTAGGGAATCCTCCCGTCGTATGAATCTCAATACGATTCTTGAATACATCAATTTCGTTACATTGATAATTATTATATAATCGATGTCCGTATGAATTAATAATTGCTTCCCTAACTGCCTCAACAGGTATCTCCGGTGTTTCAACTCTTTTGAGACCAATGATGTCCGCTTTCCAGTCCATGGCATCAATGATATACTGTTCACATACTCTGGCAAGTCCAATTATCGAGCCTCTGTCCTCTCTTCGTATATCAGTAAATGTAGCCTTAACATCTGTAGCAAATTTCGCCATCTGCACATCATTCATAGAAGAATCACAAAATAGAACTGCACCAGCATTTAACAGATGCACTCCATCCTCAGCCAACAGCTCCAGCTTATCAAGTACAACCGCATATTCCTCGGAATCAAAAGTTATTCTTCCTGCTTCCTTTGCACGTCGTAAATAAAGCTTAAAATCTTTTTCAATTATATCTTTAACTGTATATTTAGACACCTGCAGTTCCCATGGTTTTGACGCATCTCGTTCTGAAAGCATATCATGATAGGTATTCTGATCCATAGTCTTATCCTCATCAGCCACACGTATTCGTGGTACATTATACGCAAGATACGGTGCACGATTGCCCTCGAATTTGACATATGCTACAGTTTTATCGCCATAATTCCTTTTTTCAACCAACGGATATATCATAGGTCTGATATGCTCTGAAATGCTACGGCTTATATCACGCAATGTTGTATCCGATATATCCTGCCCAATAACATCGCCATTATTCTTGACACCAAAATAAAGTTCACCGGAGCCATGCTTGTTGAGAATAGATGCAACAGAAATCACACCTTCCTTAAGTTCTCCGGTACTTTTCTTAAATTCGATTTGTTCCGTTTCTTCACCGATATTATACATTCAAGCATCACCTCACTTGCTAGTTTCACTATATTTCCGATTTTTTATTCATAAATACAGATATATACATTAACTATAAAAAATGTGCCCCCATTTTGCACGTCGTCGAGAGGTGTGGGAGCTCCTGTTGATATTATTATACACATTATCAGCAAAAAAACAATCAAAAATATAATTATGGATTAGGTTTTCTTATTATTTTATTTATTAGTTTTCACTATAATAGTTATTCAAAACTATTGATGATAGTCTCACTTTGATTTAATCAATATAATCTCAAATTAGAGCCAAAATAGAGCCAACACCGATGTTATAATCGTTCAACCCCTTGTAAACTCTAGCTTTCTTGAGTATGTCTATTTATTCCATCTCTATAGTTCCCGGCGGCTTTGAGGTGAGGTCATACATCACTCTGTTTACGCCCTTCACTTCATTTATTATCCTGTTCATCACACGCTGCAATACCTCAAACGGTATATCCGTACAGTCGGCGGTCATGAAGTCGCTGGTGTTGACTGCACGAAGTGCGACTGCATAGTCATAGGTTCTGAAATCACCCATAACGCCTACCGAACGCATATTAGTCAAGGCCGCAAAATACTGATTTGGCTTTGTATCAATCAATCCTTCATCAAAAGCTTTATCTATCTCCTCGCGATAGATAAAATCCGCATCCTGAACCATAGCTACCTTTTCGGCGGTTATATCGCCGACTATTCTTATGCCAAGTCCCGGTCCCGGAAATGGCTGACGGAACACAAGGTAATCAGGTATGCCAAGCTCAAGTCCGGCCTTTCTGACCTCGTCCTTAAAAAGCATACGTAACGGTTCAATTATCTCCTTGAAGTCCACATAATCCGGCAGTCCGCCTACATTGTGGTGACTCTTTATAACTGCTGATTTACCGAGTCCCGATTCTATTACATCCGGATAGATGGTTCCCTGAACAAGGAAATCAACTGCTCCGATTTTCTTTGCCTCTTCTTCAAATACACGGATAAACTCTTCTCCGATTATCTTTCTCTTATCCTCAGGTTCTGTAACACCTGCAAGCTTTATGTAAAATCTGTCCTGTGCATTAACTCTTATAAAATTAAGGTCGTAAGGTCCGTCCGGTCCAAATACCGCCTCAACCTCATCTCCTTCATTTTTGCGAAGGAGTCCGTGGTCTACAAATACGCAGGTAAGCTGCTTTCCTACCGCCTTTGACAAAAGTACTGCCGCAACAGAGGAGTCTACTCCTCCCGAAAGTGCACATAAAACCTTTCCGTTTCCGACCTTTTCACGTATCTGCTGTATGGTGGTTTCGACAAAGGAATCCATACGCCAGTCGCCGGTGCATCCGCACACCTTATAGACAAAGTTACTGATCATCTTCTGTCCGTCCTCGGTATGCATTACCTCCGGATGAAACTGTGTTGCATAAAAGCTTCTGCTCTCATCCTCCATAGCTGCCACAGGGCAGTCCTTGGTATGAGCTGTAATTTTAAAGCCCTCCGGTACCTTTGCTATGTAATCCGTATGACTCATCCATGAATTTATCTTAGTTGAAACACCATCAAACAGCTTAGATGAAATATCGCTTGATTCTGCTTCCACATCTTTTTTTTGAGCATCCGATGATGCTGAACCTGTATCTATAAACGTCTCCGTTCTTCCGTACTCGCTTACAGGAGCAGTCTTAACCTCTCCTCCAAGAGTATATGCCATAAGCTGTGAGCCGTAGCATATTCCAAGTATCGGAACTCCTATATCAAATATTTCCTTTCCATATCTTGGTGAAGCATCATCATAAACGCTGTTCGGGCCTCCGGTAAATATAATACCCTTTGGATTCATTTCCTTTATCTTATCAAGGGTAAGAGTGTACGGATGAACCTCCGCATATACATTGCATTCTCTTACACGTCTTGCAATAAGCTGATTATACTGACCGCCGAAATCAAGAACGATAATCATTTCCTTATCCATATGTAAATCCTCTTATTTCTCGCTATTAATTATCTCTATCGCCTTATCAAGCTGTGCATCCTCATCATGCGGAAGATTTACAGCATTCTGTCTGCCGTCAGCAAGTTCAACCACATAATCAGGTTCAATTCCTATTGTATGAATATCCGTACCGTTTGGAGTGAAATACTTGGCAATGGTTATCTTTATAGCGGTTCCGTCACTAAGAGGTATAACCGATTGTACTATACCCTTTCCAAAGGTCTTTGTTCCAACAATCTTTGCTTTACCGCTATCCTTTAGTGCGCCTGTAAAAATCTCTGAAGCACTTGCACTATTGCCATTTACAAGAACAACCATAGGCATATTTATCTGCTGTTTTTCGTCTGACTCATAGTCATTCATAACTCTACCGTCTCTGTCTTCAACTGTAACGATAGTTCCTTCACCCATTACATAATCACACATTTCCGTAACGGCATTAAGCAGACCTCCCGGGTTATCTCGAAGATCAAATATCAGACCTTTTGCTCCATCTGCTATAGCTTTTTCAATCGCCTCTTCAAATTCTTTTGGAGTATTATCATAGAACTGTTGAACCTGTATAAGTGCAATATTATTATCCAACATTTCCGAATATACCGAATAATTTTCTACAACACGTCTTGGGATATTGAATTCAAGGTAGTCTCCCTTGCTTGCTCTGTATACTTTTATATGCGCAGTAGTGCCTTCTTCTCCTCTTATCATATCCACAACCAAAGTAAGTTCCTGATCGGTAATCTCTGTACCATCAACTTCAACTATCTGGTCTTCCGGCATTAATCCGGCTTCTTCTGCCGGGCTATTTGGAATCGGTCGCACAACGGTTACACGCATTGCTTCATCCTGAGTAACTACTGCACCGACACCGACATATTCTCCGGAATCTTCTTCCATAAGTTCTTCATATTCTTCTTTGGTATAATAGACAGAATACGGATCATCTAACCCCTCCATAATCCCGTCATACAAAGCCTCTTCCTGTTTTTCTCTGTCAACATCAAAATAAAAATAGCTGTCTATATAACGATTAATCTCATCTATTTTCTTATTAACATCACTATCATCAAGAAGATTTACATCTGATGTTTTTGAACCTGAATTCGTACTGATATTTATAGAATCTTTTTCTTTTTTTCCGCCATTATCTTTCCAAGGCAAAGTGCAGCCCGATAAACCAAGCACAACCGCCAACGATAATATAGCTGATACTATTTTTTTCTTCATTTTTAACTCCTAAATCTTATAGATATGGCTGCGGGTCAACTCTTACTCCGTTTATTCTTACACCAAAATGACAATGCGGACCGGTTGAATATCCCGTACTTCCCGAATATGCAATGACCTGACCTCTGGATACATAATCTCCTACGTTTACAAGTCTTTGTGAATTATGCATATACTCCGTAGCAACTCCGTCTCCGTGGTCGATTACTATATATTCACCTGCTGAGCTGCTGTAATATGAAGCTATGACAGTTCCTGATTCACCGGCAAGTATCGGTGTTCCTGTAGGACATGCAATATCAAGTCCCTGATGAACAGTTCCCCATCTTGGTCCAAATGTTGAAGTTATAGTACCTCCACTTGATACCGGCCATTGGAAATTTCCTCCGGTATAATATACAGGCACATCCAAGCCTTGTACTGCCGCTGCTTCTGCCTGTTTTCTACGTTCCTCCATAATAGCTGCAATCTGGGCATCTATATCATCCATACCTGCCTGATACTGCGCTATCTGCTCATTATAACCATCTATAGAAGCATTGTAGTTATTTATCTGAGTTTCCTTACCTTCTATCATTATCTCAACAGCGTCTCTATCCTCTGTAAGCTGATCCTCTATAACCTGAACCTGAGCAAGCTGATCATTCAAGGTATCTTGTGTATCAGATATTTCCTGTTTTATCTCTATCAGCTCATTTAATAACATTGAGTCATATTTATATATTTGTTCACCATACTCATCCTGATTAACCATACTTGAAATATCAGAAGAAGTAAATACAACGTCAAGATAGCTGTTATCACCATTTTCGTAAGCATATTGAATACGCATTTTCATTGCCTCGTACTGTTCTTCTTCTTTTGCTATGGCGTTTTCAAGCTGCACTTCCGTAACAGATATAGCGTCATTCAGTTCAACCTTCTGAGCTTCAAGACTGTTAATCTGCTCATTGAGTTCGCTTACCTGAGTATCAAGTTCCTGTATGGCAGCAAGAATATTATCTCTCTCATTACCCATCTTATCTACGATAGCCTGGGCTTCTTTCTTTTTGTCCTCTAATTCTCCCTTCTGACCTTCCAAATCAGATATTGTGTCCGCATGTACATTAACTACATTTATTAACATTGTTCCGATTATAAAAAATGATAACAATGTCTTCAAAAAAACTCGTATCTTTCGCATCTCAACTACCTCCTTAGACCTTCATACCGTCTTTTTTCTTAAACCTTAAGATGCTTTCTTGTTGTAACCAAACTACCAATCAAACCTAAACCTATACCTATAATTGCTGATGTAGGTATCAATACTGAGAATAAATCCTTAATAGGTACAAATGCAAAATTATTGGAAATAACATTAAACCTTCCAACTACATAAGATACCACATTATCGTACATAAGCCATACAAGTGCAAGAGGAATCAATGAACCAACCAAACCGATTACAATACCTTCTACGATAAACGGTGCTCTTACAAAGAAGTTAGTAGCTCCAATAAGCTTCATAATTGCTATTTCTTCTTTTCTTACTGTTATTCCTATAGTTATTGTATTACTGATAAGGAAAATTGATACAAACAAAAGTATGGCAATAATTCCAATGGACGCATAACTTACCACACTGCTTAATGCAGCTATACCATCTGCCGTAACTTCTGATGTACTTACCTTTCTTACTCCATCAAGAGAGTTAAGATAATTGACAAATTCCGCCTGACTACTTAGATCTTTCATTGTGATTTCATACGATGCACTGTTCTTAAGAGGATTATCTCCTGCAAACGAAGCCATAGCCGCATCATAATTATCTTTATATCTTTCTCTTGCATAATTCTCCCACGCTTCATCAGCCGAGATAAAATCCATAGTATTGACCTCATCTCTAAGTCGTATCTGACCTCCAATGAGGTTAATATTTTCTTGTGATATGCCTTCATCAAAAAATACTGATATAGTAACGGTATTTTTCAAATCCGTCATAGCTCCTCTGAAATTAACAATTATGCAGTAAAAAATGCCAAACAGGAAAAGACAGGATACTATAGTTCCTACAGATGCCAGAGAGAACAACATATTTCTTCTTATATTCTTAAGTCCCTGTCTTATACTATATAATAATGAACTAATCCTCATCTATATAACCACCTTTTTCCTCATCACTTATTATCTCACCCTTCTTAAGAGTAATAACACGCTTTTTCATCATATTGACTATCTCTCTGTTATGTGTAACTACAACGACCGTAGTACCTTTTTTATTAATATCCTCAAGAAGTCTCATAATCTCCCAAGAGTTCTTTGGATCAAGATTACCTGTCGGCTCATCGGCAAGCAAAAGCTCCGGTTTATTAACCAAGGCTCTCGCAAGTGCGACTCTCTGTTGTTCACCACCGGAAAGCTGCTTCGGATACGATTTGTATTTATCAGCAAGACCAACCAATGTAAGCATCGCAGGAACCTGTCTTCTGATATACCGCGAAGGGGTCTCAACAACTCTCTGTGCAAATGCTACATTCTCATATATTGTTCTGTCCTTAAGCAAACGGAAATTCTGAAAGACTACACCTATCCTTCTTCTGACCTTTGGAATATTTCTGCGTTTTAATTTACTGTAATCCACTCCAACAACCTTAATATTACCTGAAGTGGGTTCCATCTCTTTTAGCAAGAGTTTAATCAATGATGTTTTTCCTGAACCGCTTGAACCAACTATGAATACGAATTCTCCGGGTTCAATCTTAATATTGACATCATTCAAGGCATATTTTTTGCCGCCCGGGTATTTGTACTTTACATGATCTAATACTATCATACCGAAATTATCTCCTGTTACCAATTATTACAAATTTGTTACAAATATATTACAATAATTATAGCAAATGCAGCTATATTATGTCAATGGGACATTATGTAAATTCGCCGTATTTTCACATTCTTAAGAATATCTTAATATTCCAGAGAATCCATATATCTCATGTATTTTGCAACCATAAGGGCAATCTTAAAAGTTATGGCATCCTCGAATACTCTTAAGTCAAGTCCTGTACTCTTTTGAAGCTTGTCCAATCTGTAAACCAATGTATTACGATGAATATATAACTGTCTTGATGTCTCTGATACATTAAGGTTATTCTCGAAAAATTTATTGATTGTCGTTATTGTCTCTTCGTCGAACTCATCCGGCGATTTACCATCAAATATCTCTTTGATGAACATCTCACAGAGTTGCTTCGGAAGCTGATATATAAGTCTTCCTATACCAAGGTTGCTATATGATATGATGTTCCTGTCACTGTAGAATATCTTACCCACCTCAAGTGCAAGCTTCGCTTCTTTATATGAACGTGATACGGCCTTAATTTCATTAACTATTGTTCCGTAAGACACATTTACCGCAGACATCGCTTCCGTATTAAGCATATCCACTAAAACCTTAGCCGTCTTATTCATATCGTCATAATTCTCGTTAGCCTTGAGTTCCTTGACAAGGATAATATTTTTCTCATCAACAGCGGTTATGAAATCCTTGGTTTTACTTGAGAATAATGTTCTGATTGTCTCAAGCGCATTGGTATCTTTTTCATTCTTTGTTTCTATAATGAATACAACTCTTCGTACATCTGTCTCAATATGAAGCTTCTTAGCCCTGTTATATATGTCAACAAGAAGCAGATTATCGAGCAGAAGATTCTTAACAAAATTATCCTTATCAAATCTTTCCTTATAAGCAACCAAAAGATTCTGAACCTGAAATACAACCATCTTGCCAATCATATATACATCTTCTGCCTCACCCTTCACAAGCAGGATATATTCAAGTTCATTCTCATCATAAATCTTAAAGAAATGGAAACCTTGCATAACCTGACTTTCAGCAGGAGAATCTGCAAAAGCTACAACAGATTCTTCATAGTTATCCGTCTCCCTTATGGTTGAAGCTAAAACCTTACCCTCTGTATCCATCACGCACAGTTCGGTACGTGTAATATTTTTTACTCCATCAATGGTATCCTGGAGTATCTGATTTGAAATCATTAAACCACCCCTATTTTTTTGAATTGTCTGTCATAATATATAGACATAACCATACATAGTATATTTTACAGTAAAATCAGAAAAAATAAAAGAGGAAATACATATTTTTTATGTATTTCCTCAAAATTATTATTCAACTCACTTAAAATTAGTTAGCTACAATCTCCTCAGTTTCTTTGTCAAAGATATGTATCTTACTTAAGTCAAAGGCAAACTGAACAGTATCACCAGGTCTTGCAGTTGTACGAGCATTAACTCTTGCAGTAATATCAAACTGGTCAATAGTGAAGTATAAGTAAACTTCAGCACCTAACATTTCGTAGATATTAATTCTTGCATCAATAACGCTCTCAGGTGATGATTCAATGAAGAGCTGCTCATCATGAATATCCTCAGGACGGATACCAAGAACAACTTCCTTATCAATGAAATCACCGGCAATAAGCTTCTGAGCCTTACCATCCGGAACTTTGATTGAATGTGAACCAAACATAAGTAATACATCAGCACCGGACTTAACAACCTTACAATCGATGAAGTTCATAGGTGGCATACCCATGAAACCTGCAACGAATAAGTTGCATGGATTGTCATATAAGTTCTGTGGAGTATCAACCTGCTGTATAATACCATCCTTCATAACTACGATTCTTGTACCAAGAGTCATAGCCTCTGTCTGGTCATGTGTAACGTAGATAATAGTTGTCTGTAATCTCTGATGAAGCTTAGAAATCTCAACACGCATCTGTACTCTGAGCTTTGCGTCAAGGTTTGAAAGAGGCTCATCCATAAGGAATACCTTTGGCTCACGAACGATTGCACGTCCCATAGCAACTCTCTGTCTCTGTCCACCTGATAAAGCCTTTGGCTTTCTGTCAAGTAAGTGCTCAATGTCAAGAATCTTAGCAGCCTCATGTACCTGCTTATCAATCTTCTCCTTTGGTACCTTTCTAAGTCTAAGACCAAATGCCATGTTCTCATAAACTGACATATGCGGATACAAAGCGTAGTTCTGGAATACCATCGCAATATCTCTGTCCTTAGGCTCAATATCGTTAACCATTTTATCGCCGATCCATAATTCACCTGAACTTATGTCTTCAAGTCCTGCGATCATACGAAGAGTAGTAGACTTACCACATCCTGAAGGTCCAACGAAGATTACGAATTCTTTATCCTCAATCTCCAAGTTGAAATCCTTAACAGCGTTAAAACCGTTAGGGTAAATCTTGTAAATATTCTTAAGTGATAAACTAGCCATTTAATTTTTCCTCCTTAGATTAGCTAAATTTTCTGACTCACGATATTCAGATTTTACATCAGTTCACAATTAAAAACTATATTACTATTTAACAAATAACTTTCAAAAATATTGTGTATTTTGTATATTGAAAAAAAAATGGCCAAGTTTTTATATAAATTTAACAAAGAAATAACTATATAAACTATCCCAGTTTTGTGAAACCTTCACCAAAAGCCTCACTGATATCTCCTACAAAGCATAGCGATTTCGAGTCTACCAAACCTACAAACTGCTTGATTTTTACCAACTCACGACCTGATGCGACACACATCATCATTTTTTTACTTTCATTAGTATATCCTCCGACTACATCTATGAAAGTCACTCCTCTTCCGATTGTCTTAAAGATATAATCGGCAATATCTTCATAAGATGATGAAATAATATATATAAGCTTCGACCGCTTAAATCCCTTTATAACGTAATCAGACATCCTTGTTTCAATAATCAGAGCAATTATTGCATATATCCCTTTAACAACTCCAAAAAATCTAATGGCACAAAGAATTATTACGGCATCTATAACAAGCATAACCTGTGGAATAGTTACATATCTTATCTTTTTACTTATCATGGTTGAAAGCATATCCACTCCGCCTGATGAGGCATCAGAGCTCAATATTATGCCAAGTCCAAATCCCATAAGAAACGCCCCGATGAACACATCAACTGCGAAGCTTCCGGTCTTGAAATTAACAGCAGGTACAACCGCCAGAAAAAAAGACAGACATACTGTACCATATATCGTCTTGACAAATACACTTTTATCAAACTCCTTATAACCTATTATGAATAACGGAATATTAATCAGAGTATTAACAATCCACATAGGAATCCCAAGTGTGTTATAAAGTATTACGGCAATACCGGTAACACCGCCCACCACAATCTCGAGCTGGTTGAAATATAATACCAATGCGTCAGCCATAAGAAATGCTCCAAAGGTTATTTTAATATATTGTTTGAACAAGACATTTCTGCTAAGCCTTTTCACATCACTATTTAATTTTTGAATTTCCTTATCTACAAACAATAAATTCCTCATAAACTAATTATGAGGAATTCATTATAAAAATATTCATATACAAACAGAGAAAATAATCAAATATTTCTATGTTATCGTCCGATATTTCCGGTCTTACTGACTGTCATCATCAGCTGTTCCGATTATAATAACAACATCATAATCATCGGTGTCGATTGATACGCCTTCCGTCACTTCACCGACCTCATAGCTTGCGCCATTAAAATATTGTATAAAGTCCTGACCTAAGTCTTCTCTCTTGGCAACAATACGGGTTGTTTCCTGTGGAATACTATAATCGGAAGCCATAGTATTTGAATATCCGTAACCATTAAATTTCTCACACCATCTGCCTGCAAGTCCCGTGGTTTCTGTGCTGTTAAGCACAAGTATATTTGAGTTATACGGGGTCACCGATGTCTGTTCAAACTCTGTAGTCGCCTCTGTTGAAGCAACGGTCGTCTCATATAATAAATCATCATGTGCGCCTGCCTCTGTAAGCACATTATCACTTACCGTTGTGGTAGGATTTGAAGCAGGATTATCAGTCTTTAAGACTTTTATAATAAAAAATATTCCAAATACAACTATCGCAACTCCAAGTAATATAACTATTGCTTTTAACAGTATTGAGAAAAAAAGCCCTGCGGCACTTTGCTTTTTCATCCAAAATCAACCTCCATCCGTATGTATTTTGTAGTATAACAAAGTTAGTTGTTTTTTTCAACTGTTTTACTTTTAATTACTTTTAGATATATAATCAAAAAAATATAGCTGACTGTTAATAATAATGCTATAATTAATCCATTGAAAAAACAAATAAATATATCAGGAGATTTTATATATGAAAACCGCTTTAATTACAGGGGCATCACGTGGTATCGGCCGTGCCTGCGCCATAGAGCTTTCAAAAGAATTTGATTTAATCGGCATATGTTGCAAAAAAAACACAGATAAATTAGAAGAAACCGCTTCATCCATGAGGCAAAACAACTGTCAAGTTATGACCTTTACTGGTGATGTATCAGACTATGATTTCGTATCGGATATGGTTTCTTCCATAATAAATAAATCCGGTAAAATTGATACTCTTATCAACAATGTCGGCATAGCTTCCATCGGATTATTTACGGATGTTACCCCTGCGGACTGGCAGAAAATGCTTGATACCAATCTTACCTCCGTTTATAACACCTGCCACGCAGTCGTGCCACATATGATTCATGAAAAAAACGGTCGTATCATAAATGTCTCATCAGTCTGGGGGCTTGTCGGAGCTTCCTGTGAGGTCTGCTATTCCGCAACAAAAGGAGCGATTAACAGCTTTACAAAAGCACTTGCCAAGGAGCTTGCTCCAAGCAACATATCTGTAAATGCTATTGCATTTGGCGCAGTCGATACCGACATGAACATTGAACTTACGCTGGAAGATAAGACTGCATTATGTGAAGATATTCCATACGGACGTATGGCTACAGCCAAAGAAGCCGGCTTATTTATAAGCCGGCTCCTTGAAATGCCATCCTACTTCACCGGCGAGGTTGTCAAATTCGACGGTGGGTGGATTTAAACTCCGGTTTATCGGGGCAAGGTTCGGCAGGACATGGGTGTAACTGCCGACACACTGCGTGTGATGTATGACATGGACATGCACCTTGTCGCTTTCAAATGATTGTTTTACCTATAAAGCAAGTAGTATATAATGAGCTTATAGGTAATTTATAAACTATATCAGATTAGCGATTCGAACATTTACCTATAAGTCAAACGCAATAAGGTAGATTTATAGGTAAATTAACTATTATTTCAGATAGATTATTGAATATTTTACCTATACGATTGGATAAATCTAGCATACTTATAGGTAAATTACAAATTATATCAGATTGATAATCATTAATTTTACCTATAAAATAAGCAATGCGTTGTCGTCTTATAGGTAAACCAATGATTATGCATTCGCTCAGATAACTTGCCCATTTAATGCTCTGTTCTATAATTGTCTCTTGCCCCGATAAACCGGAGTTTAATTGTTCTTCTTAAGTCCCTTAAGTGCATTGGAAAGCTTGATAGGATTTCCATATCTTAAGGTTGAATTTCTGAAAATCTTTCCTCCTATTATACCCACAAGGATAACCGATGCATAAAGGATAACTGCCGAAAGCACAATCTCCCACATTGCCACATTACCCATGGCAACTCTTGCAAACATTGCGCTGTAAGAACTTATCGGAAGGAAGGAACAAACCTTTATGATAATTCCGTCTACATTTGTAAGATTGATAAGCACTACGAAATAAACAATCATGATAATCATCTGTGCAGTACCTGCTGTCTTGTTAAGATCCTCAATCTTGGAAACGAGAGCCCCGAGTGCACCGTAAAGGAATGCATAGAGGATAAATCCGCCTATTCCAAATACCGCGAAGGTTATAAGAACATCTGTCGGTATATCAAGGAACATTGCTATACCACCGCCCCAGAAATCCTTATTGATCTGGTATGAACCAAGGAGTGACAAGCCTATAAGTCCAACCTGGAAGATGGAAGTGATAACACTCGCAAAAACCTTACCAAATAAAACTGCGGTAGTCGATGTGCTGGTTACAAGAATCTCAATCGAACGGTTACTCTTTTCATTGGTAACACTGCTTGCAACCTGCATACCATACATAATGATAAGCATAAATATTACGATAACCAGTATATAGCAATACCAGTAGTTATTTGTACTGTCCTTACCGAGAATATTTTCATTTGCTGTAATCTGTGTAGTTTCAACCTCTATAAACTCATCTACATCAAGTCCGTTTTCAATACAGTAATTCATCTTATTTAACATAAGCATATATTCTGAAAACGGCGATGCCGAATCATCAAACATCGACTTATTGTACACATAATAATTGTATTCCTTCAATGATTTTATTTCATAGCCTGCCTCTAAAGAATCTTCACTGTCGTTGATGTCTGCCTTCATAGCTTCAACGCTGTCATAAACCTTAAATTCAGATCCATAAAAATAATCCTGTAATGCATCAAGGTCTATGAGATCAACATCACCGCATATACCATAATGAACTATATCATCCGGATCAATTTCCTTTTCCTCTTCTTCCTCATCGCTGTCCGACTTAAATGAATCGACAACACGCGGAGCAAACATAATACCTGCCGATAAAATGCAAAGCAAAATCGTAGATATAATAAATGATTTTGACTTAAAATAATTATCCAACTCAAATTTTAATACCGTTAAAAACTTCTTCATTATGCCTGCACCTCCTTATCATCATTTTTTGCATCCGAAATCTCATCTTCCTCACCTACACAGGTTACAAATATATCATTGAGTGAAGGCTCGTAATCACCAAAGGATTTTATCTCAATATTTTCCTTCTTCAAAGCTTCCAGTATATCCCATCCGGATGTGGTTCCCTTACATTCGAATATAACATGGTGCTTGGAAACTCTTTCCACCCTGACCAAAGATGAAAGCTTTGATTCAAGTATATTTCTTACCTCATCAAGACTCATATTGGAAGCTGCAAGTTTCTTCCTTCCCTTGCCGTATTCTGTCTTTATGTCATCCAGATGTCCCTTAAGTACAACCTCACCCTTATTGATAATCGCAATATTTTCACAGAACTCCTCAACATAGCTCATCTGGTGGCTTGAGAAAATTACTATTCTGCCTTCCTCTATAAGCTCGCTTATTACATCCTTAAGTATCTGTGAATTGACAGGGTCAAGTCCCGAAAACGGCTCATCGAGGATAACTATCTCCGGCTCCCCTACAAGAGTTGCCGCAAGCTGAACCTTCTGTTGATTACCTTTTGATAAGGTATCAAGCTTCCTGTCCGTATACTCATCAACACCGAGTCTCTTTAACCACTTCTCTGTATTGGCAGATGCCTCCTTTTTACCAAGGCCTCTCAACATACCGAGATAGATAAGCTGTTCCTTAACAACTCTCTTTGGATAAAGACCTCTTTCCTCCGGAAGATATCCGAATTTTCTTCCGTCCGGTTTAAACTTATCTCCGTCAAGAAGCACCTCCCCTGAATCAGCATGAAATACATCCATGATAATTCTGATACTTGTCGTCTTACCTGCACCATTTCTACCAAGCAGTCCGAGTGCCTTTCCACTCTCAACCTCGAAATTAATTCCGTGCAGGATTTCATTTCCTTCAAAGCTTTTTTTAATATCTTTTACTTCAAGCTTCATATAACATACTCCTTTCCCTCTATTCCCAGAATAGTTCATCTAAGGTTTTATCTAAAGCCCTGCATATTGATATACAGAGATTTATGGTCGGATTGTAATCGCCTTTTTCTATAGAACTGATTGTCTGTCTTGAAACCCCTACGGTTTTTGCAAGATCCTCCTGCGACATATCCTTCATAGTCCGGGCAGCCTTTAATTTAAGATTCTTCATAAGCTACTCATCCTCTCTTTTATTAATCGCAAGCTTTATGACTCCCGCTAACGATACAATAAACAATGTAACTCCACATGCAAAATTCAAAATTCCCAAAGAAAGCTTTCCGTCAACTACCCAGCTTTCACTATTTGAAAATCCGATAATCATATTTGCTACACCTATCAGAAATAATCCGATTATAGTTGACTTCGGATTTTCAACCACTCCGAAATATCCGTCATTGAAGATGCAGTAAAGCGCAAAAACTATTAAAGCAACAAATGCAGAAATCATAACTGCAACATCAGTATTAATATACTTCATGTTTCCATCATCATTAGCTAAAAGAAGAATCATCATATTGCATATAAGCATTGTGAAAAATCCTGCCTTATAGCCCTTGCCTCTTACAAGCTGCTGTCTCTCGTCATACTCTCCGCGGCCTTTCTTTTTCATCCTGGATGCGGAAAAAATAATCACAAAAAATAAGACAAATAAAAATCCTACTACAAAACCGACTTTAAAATCCATATCTCATCCCTGCCTTTCATCTATGGAAAACTCGTTTCATAAAACATCAAATCCATATGCTTTGTTATCCTGTTATGGCAATAATAATCCATTAGATGAATTTTGTCAAGTATATTTTACATTTTATTAAATATTTTTTTCTTTTTGCCATTTTAGTTTCGATCTAATCAGAATTGACACCCGTAAAGTGAATTTTTAAATTCCAGTTTTTTTACCCTAAAAAAAGCAAATCTGGAATTTACTCTTGCACACAGTTTTTGTTACAATCACATATGGTTATCTGTCTGTTGGAAAGGATTATCATATGAGCAAACATAATCAAAAACATTTAACCCTGTCCAACAGGACTTATATAGAACAGGAACTGTTGCAAAAAAGTACATTTTCTTTTATAGGTGAAGCCTTAAATAAAGACCCTTCTACTATTTCAAAAGAAGTAAGACGTTATTCTAAAACTGTTCCTGCTAAATACAGTTACAAATGCTATCTTTGTAAACATTACAAAGACTGTGATTTGATGAGTAAAGAGATGAAATGCGTAAAGTATAAGCAGAATTCTCGTTATTGTGTTTATCACTGCAAAAAATGTTATAGGATTAATCCTACCAATATATGCCCATACTTCCTGCCTTACAAATGTGATAAAATCTACAAGCCACCATATATTTGTAATTACTGTGAGGATTACAAATCCTGTCCTCTGGACAAAAAGATATACGATGCTGCTTATGCACAAAAGCAATATGAAAAAAATCTTTATAATTCCCGTAAAGGCATTAATATGACTCCCGAAGAGCTGCAGGAACTCAACGATTTAATATCTCCTCTAATATTGAAAGGACAGCCATTAAGTCATATCTTTGCAGTACATGCTGACGAAATCCCTGTATGCAGAAGAACACTCTACAACTATTTGGATCAGCGTGTGTTTCAGGCAAGAAACATTGATCTGCCTCGTCGTGTCCGTTACAAAAAGCGCAAGAAACAATCCGCACCAATAAAAAGTAAAAATCTTCAACAGGTATATCGCAACAAACGTACATATGTGGATTTTGAACGTTTTATGGAGGCTCATCCGGACCTTGATGTTGTTGAAATGGATACTGTCAAGGGTGGGCGTAATAAAGGAAAATATCTTCTCACACTACTCTTTAGAAGCTGTAGTTTTATGATTGTAATACTTATGCCGGACTGCACCCAGAGAAGCGTAATTAAAGCAATAAATGACCTTACGGAAGCTCTTGGTATAAGAACCTTTAAGAAGTATTTTCCGGTAATACTGACCGACAACGGATCAGAATTCAAAAATCCATGGGATATCGAAAAAACTGAAAGCGGCACCCACAGAACCTATGTATTCTACTGTGACCCTTATGTTTCCAATCAAAAGGGCCGTTTGGAAAAGAATCATGAATACATACGCTATGTTATTCCCAAAGGGCGAAGCATGTATCGTTATACACAAGAAGATATCAATCTGATGACCAGTCACATCAATTCTACCGCAAGAGACAGTTTAAATGGTACAACGCCTTTTGATTTAGCCGCTCTGCTTCTTGATACAAAGATACCTGCTCTTGCAGGACAGGTTAAAATTCCGGCTGACGATGTATGCCTGAAACCATCTCTTATTGAAGACAATGTTTCGAAAAGAAACATTGCATCTTTGGAAGGTGGTGATATCAATGGCTAAAAAATACAAAAAGAAGTATAAACGCTTAGAAGAATGCTACGACATTCTCAATAAGCACATGCTTGACATAACGGACGATAATAAGCGATATCTCAACGAATTACGCTATCTTGAAACCTTTATAGAATGGAAAAATCTTAATGAAGAATTCTTGTATTTTAAGAATAACGCATATGAAAAGTATGACGAAGATTTACCATTCTCAAGATTAACTTTATAAAAATACCGGCCAGCAAGTCAATAATTGTCTCCCCAGACGATTGACCCTTGCCAGCCGGTATAATCATAAAAGAAGCAGACAGATAACCACCGAGCGACCACAAATCGCAAAATCCAACTTCATTTCTGATGTTAGACGGGTGGAATTTATTTTTTCTCAAACTGCTCCAGTCGTCTGTTTGCCATGCAAACAAACAGACTTCGTAACACGGATTATAACACTTTTTAAGGTGCTTTTGTATAGGGTATCTTCAAAAAATTTGCTCAAAATCGAAAATACGAGGTCA
>JAFTFE010000138.1 GCA_017449765.1 Lachnospiraceae bacterium
GGAAGTTGACCTTCCGGGCGGTGGGATTGACGATCAGGAAGCGGTGAAGGGGTATGAATACACCCTGACACAGTATGACAAGGATGAATACATCAGCCTGATGAATGACAGTCTTGCAAGCACACAGGAAGCGGTTGATTTTCTGTTGATGAACCAGTAAAGGAAAGGGGTGATTCAAAATGGCAAAATACCTTGCAATGAGAATTAAAGCCGGAAAACTGGACTATGATGAAGTGATTGCAAAATACCCGGAGTTCAAAGCGGATATTGATGCAATTCTTGGAATTGCCACAGACGGCTAAAAAAAGACAACATATAATAAAATATTCAAGCAACTAAAAACACCGCCTATATGGGCTTATATGAAAGCCGTGGGCGGTGTTTCTGATGCAGTGAACAGAAAGGAACGGTGAAAGAAATGAAAGAAGGAATTTGTGCTTTTCTTGGTGTGATCGGCGGTGGTATCGCTGCATTGTTTGGGGGGTGGGATGCAGCGTTGACAACCTTATTGATTTTTATGGGAATTGACTATCTGACCGGGCTGATTGTTGCCGGGGTCTTTCACAAGTCAGAAAAAACAGAAGGCGGTGCTTTGGAAAGCCGTGCCGGGTGGAAGGGGTTATGCAGAAAAGGCGTGACCCTTCTTGTGGTGCTTGTGGCTTGCCGTCTTGATATTGTGATTGGATCGTCATTCATCCGGGATTCAGTTGTAATTGCTTTTATCGCAAATGAAACAATCAGCATTGTGGAAAATGCCGGGCTTATGGGTGTACCGATTCCAACAGTAATTGTAAAGGCAATAGAAGTATTAAAGAAAAAAGCAGAAAGCGAGGATGACAAAGATGAAAAATGACGAACAGGAAACGATCATCACGGATGAATCACAGTTCAATGCTGAAGCATTGGATGAACTGACAAATGGGAAAGGGGATGATGAAGATGCAGAATTTCACGAATAGTCCATTGGTGGTATATACCAAATTGTCACCAAACCATTCAGGGCAAAGAAATCACGATATTGACCGCATCACACCGCATTGTGTTGTAGGTCAATGTAGCGTGGAAACCTTGGGGAACATCTTTGCACCTACATCAAGACAGGCTTCCTGTCAGTATGGGATAGGTGCTGACGGTCGAATCGGGATGTATGTTGAGGAAAAAAACAGGTCTTGGTGTTCATCTTCAAACGCAAACGATCAAAGAGCCGTCACCATTGAATGCGCTTCGGATGCAACTGCGCCGTATGCGTTCAACAATGTGGTATATAACCGCCTGATTGAACTTTGTGTGGATATTTGCAGACGATACGGAAAGACCAAACTTCTTTGGATTTCTGACAAGGCAAAGGCACTTGCCTATGAGCCGAAGGACAATGAAATGCTTCTGACGGTTCATAGGTGGTTTGCAAACAAGTCTTGTCCGGGTGATTGGCTTATGGCAAGAATGGATGACCTTGCTGCAAAAGTCACCGCTGCATTGAATGCGGTTGATGTTCCCTATGTAGAAGTTCCACAGGCTGAATCGCAATCCGTTCTTTATCGTGTACAGACTGGAGCATTTTCCAAGAAGGCAAATGCAGATGCACAACTTGCCAAGGTCAAGAACGCCGGATTTGATACCTATATGGTGAAGGTCGGTGATCTGTATAAAATTCAGGTCGGAGCATATGCGAAAAAGGCAAATGCTGATGCAATGGCTGCAAAGTTAAAAGCAGCCGGATTTGACACATTCATCACCACTGAACAGGGTCAATCTGTCACCGCATCCGCATCAAAGACCATTGATAAAGTTGCCCGTGAAGTCATTGCCGGGAAGTGGGGAAATGGTGATGCAAGGGTCAAGGCATTGAAGGAAGCCGGGTATGATCCGGGTGCGGTTCAGAACAGGGTGAATGAACTTCTGAAGAAGTAATTCCGTGTTACTAATTTGTTACTAAACAAGGCAGAATAACACCGAACACCATAGCCCAAAATATTGAACTTTTCAGCATTTTTGCATATATGAAACACCTGTTTTTTATGATATAATGTTTTAAAATGCTGATATAACAATTTGGTTTGGAGACTTTTTATGGTTAGAGAAGTAAGACGGGATGAATTAAACAGTTTGTTAGAGCTTTATTTGAATTTGCATGAAAGTTCAATACCGGATATGACAGAGCATTTAAAAGCTGCTTGGAATACGATTATTAAAGATGAAAATCATCATATTATAGTTAATGTAGTTGATAATATGCTTGTTTCTTCCTGCGTATGTGTAATTATTCCCAATTTGACCAGAAATGTAAGACCATATGCTTTTATTGAGAATGTTGTAACACACATTGATTATCGTGGAAAAGGATATGCGACAGAGTGTCTTAATTATGCAAGAGAGATAGCAAGACAGAATAATTGTTATAAAATGATGCTGCTTACAGGCTCAAAGGAAGAAGCTACACTTAATTTTTATGAAAATGCAGGATATAACAGTTCTGATAAAACAGCTTTTATTCAGTGGATTGATTGATTGAAAAAAATAGATAAAAGCTTGTAAAATACATTTTTCTGTGCTGCTATCATAGCAAGCAAGTTGATAGTAAATGTTTTTCATATATTCTAATTATTAAAATTTCATGTAATCCTTGCTTAAATTCAATGTTTAACAGAATATAAGCGAAGGGAGTATCCGCCAATAAGGGATTATATGAGAGAATAAGGAGTGAGAATGATATGTATGAAGCATTAAAAGAGCTTATGAAGGATGAGATAGATAGGACTGTAAATGAAGCGGTAGATAAAAAAGAGAAAAAAACCGCAATTAATATGCTGAAAGAAAATGAGCCGCTCAGTAAAATTACGAAATATACCGAGCTTTCTTCGGAAGCCGTGATAGAGCTTGCAAAGTCAATTGGTGTTTCAGTAGTATGAAGGTAAGAAAGGTTCCTATATCTGTTAAGGATATGGGAACATTTTTTGTTTTTACGATATTTATGATTATATGAAAATATATATATAGTCTTTTTTTTAAATATGTGATAAACTTATTTATTATAGTTATAAAAAGGGGAGGCGTTAAGCTTATGAATTCAAAAAAAGTTGTTACAATTGTATGTTCAATCTTAGCTGTGGCTGTGATTGTAGCAGTTGTTGTTTTTGCAGTAAGCTCTAACAAAAAAGATAAAAAACTTACAGCTGGTACCGATAGCAGCACTACAGAGGTTGCAGAAAATACGGAAAACACAGAAAAACCTAAAGATACAGAAGAAATAACTGCAGATCCGAGTGTAATCGCAGAGATTGATGCTTCATATGTAAATTATATCAGAAGACCGACACTTCTTGCAGGAGCAAAGGGAACTTATGCCATAACTGCAAACGTGCCAGAATATACGATTGAACCGGACCTTTCCAATGTATATAATAATGAGCTGCTTTCATATTCTATCAGTCAAAATGATGATATAAGACAACAGCTTGTTGATAATGGCTTTTATGTATCGGAAGGCTACGATATGGAGTTCTTTGAATTGTATGAGAATAATCGTTATGATTACACAGCAAACTTCATAACCGTTGACTCGATGATGCATACCTATCATCTCTACTTTGCATATCTTTTGAGGACTACGGAGAGAAACTATCTGTCACACGATTTGGCAAATCTTTCGACTGAAATGCTGAGTGAGGCAAAGTCTCAGTATGATACATTGAAAGGTACTGAATGGGAGGACGCTGCATATCTTAATCTTGCATTTTTTGCTGTAGGTAATAAGCTGCTTGATCCTAATGCAGATATTCCAAGCGAGGTAAGTGATATTGTTGATTCAGAGGTAGCTCTTATAAATGCTGCCGAAGGTATTAATCCTTCACCGCTTTTCCAGCCGTATAGTGAAGAACCTGTTGAGGAGGATTATTCACAGTATAAGCCAAGAGGATATTATGATGGTGAGGAGGCTTTGGAGAGATATTTCAGGGCTATGATGTGGTATGGCAGACGTAATTTTGCCCAGGCAAATGATACTTTCAACAGGTCTGCAATTCTTATGACTATAGCTCTTGATAACGGAGCATTGGATGATTGGGAGAAAATATATACCGTAACATCATTCTTTGCGGGCGCTTCTGATGACAGCGGATATTATGAATATCTTCCGATAATTGATGCGGCTTACGGAGATGGTATAACAGTAGATAAGCTCGTAGGAAATACAGAAGGATATAATAATTTTAATGCACTTGTAAAAGAACTTGACCCGCCACAGATTAATTCCGTACCTGTATATGCAAGTGATTCGGATGATGAGGTTGCTGATAAGATTATAGGATATAGGTTTATGGGACAGAGATTTTCTATAGATGAAGCTATATTCACACAATTAGTATACAGAAATGTTGAGGAGAATTCACAGGGCGGTTACAGAATGCTTCCTGATGCGCTGGATGTTCCGGCTGCACTTGGTTCTGATACTGCACTTAATATACTTTCTTCACAGGGTGCAACAGACTACAAAAATTATAGCGGGAATATGGACAAGCTAAGGCTTGATATAGCAAATGCTCCTGAGGATACATGGGATGCAAGTCTTTATTCGGGTTGGATAAATACCTTAAGACCTGTGCTTGAGCCAAAGGGTGAAGGATATCCTATGTTTATGCAGAATGAGGAATGGAACAAGAAAAACCTTGTGACCTTCTTAGGAAGTTATACCGAACTTAAACATGACACGGTGCTTTACTCCAAACAGATGATGGCAGAGATGGGAGGAGCTGACATACCTGTTCTTGACGACAGAGGTTATGTAGAGCCTGAGGTTGAAGTATACAGAAGATTAAGTGCACTTGTAAAGTCTACATCTGACGGACTTGAGAGTTATGGATACCTTGATGCTGACAGCAAGGCAGACCTTGCACTTTTGGCTGAGCTTTCTGACCAGCTCCAGACCATATCGGAAAAGGAATTAAGAGATGAACTTCCTACAGATGAAGAATTTGAACTTATAAGAACCTTCGGTGGTCAGATCGAACATTTTTGGCAGGAAACCAACAAGGATAAGGCCGATAATGATTACTTTACTTCACAGGAATTCCCTGCAGCAGTTGTAGTTGATGTAGCTACAGATCCGAATGGCTCATGTCTTGAGGTTGGAACAGGAAGATGTAATACAATCTATGTTGTTGTTCCTGTAGACGGACAGCTTAAGATAGCAGTGGGTGCAACATATTCGTTCTATGAGTTTGAACAGCCTATAAGTAACAGACTGACAGATACACAATGGAGAATTATGCTGGGTATAGAGCTTGATGAAAATGGTTCATATACTAAGGATGAAAGCATTAAGCCGCCTACATGGACAGAGAGCTTCACAAAATACTATAATTATTAGAAGATGAAGAATGAAAATGATAATACCAAAAGGATAAAAAAAGTTTTTGTCATTTTATTGGTAATAGTGCTTATAACAGTGATGAGCAGTATATTTATATATTACCTGTGGACAAAGGGGGCATTTATTCCGTCATATGTGACGTGGCGTAATCAGGAAGATACTTATGTCATAGGAGATGAGATCGTTGATTTTTCGCTTAAGAAGAAGAAACTTATTATCCTTGATAATAAAACTGAGGAACTTATTTACGAGACACCGAAGGAGTGGAAGGTATCGGATTACTTCTATTTTGATATAGACCATGATGACAAGAATGAAGTGGTTATGGTAGTTTGGAAACAGGGCAGCTTCGGTGAGCATAAGCCTTTCTGGCATGAGGGAAAGGATAATAAGTGGACACAGCATATATTCATATATGATTGGGACATTACACGTGATAATCGCTTAAGGGCAATATGGATGTCGTCAGCCTTGGGTATAAATGTGTCAGAGGTTTTTACGGATGAGAAAGACAGAATCCATCTTATAGATGATAAGGGTGAAGAGACTGTCTGGCAGTGGATTAGCTGGGGGCTGACCCTGATGGAGGTTATTCCCGTAGAATAAATATTAATTAGGAGGTTTACATTATGAGTAACAAAAAACTTGATAGCAGAAAATGTGCGATGATAGGCTGTGGCTTCGTAGGATCGGCATCGGTATTTGCTCTTATGCAGTCGGGACTTTTCTCAGACATAGTTCTGATTGATGCAAACAAGGAAAAGGCAGAGGGAGAGGCACTTGATATAAGCCACGGAATACCTTTTGCTAAGCCGGTTGAATTAAGAGCCGGAGATTACGAGGATATAGCAGATGCTTCGATAGTAATTGTAACAGCCGGTGCCGCACAGAAGCCGGGAGAGACAAGACTTGATCTTGTAAAGAAAAATGTAGGAATATTTAAGAATATTATTCCGGAGATTACAAAGGTAAATAAGGATTGTATTCTTCTTATAGTGGCAAATCCTGTAGATGTACTTACCTATGCAGCCTGGAAGCTCTCAGGTTTCCCTAAGGAAAGAGTTATAGGCTCCGGAACGGTACTTGATACGGCTCGTTTTAAGTACCTTTTGGGTGAACATCTACAGTTAGACAGCCGTAGTATTCACGCATTCATAATCGGCGAGCATGGGGACTCGGAGATTGCCGCATGGTCCTCGGCAAACGTATCGGGTGTGCCAATCCATAAAGTATGTGAGATGAGAGGCTTTACTGACCATGATTATGAGACTCACAGATTGGCAGAAGAGGTTAAGAATGCAGCATATGAGATAATAAATAAAAAGGGAGCAACCTATTATGGTATAGGTATGGCTATTAAGAGAATATGCGAGGCAATAGTAAGAGATGAGCGATCAATACTTCCTGTGTCTACGCTTATGACAGGACAGTTCGGTTTGGAGGATGTATGTCTTTCGATGCCTGCATTGGTTGGCGAGGATGGTGTTGACACATTGCTTCCTATCGAACTTGATGATGATGAGCTTGCTGCACTTAAGAAGTCAGCAGAGACACTTAAGGCGGTTATTGATGATTCAGGATTATAGGATGTAGCAGAGGTACATTAATGGGAAACATTCAAGAAGCGCAGAACGCGTTAAATGAAGACAGTCTGCGTGATGTGACAGAGTCGAGAGATAAAATTATTATACGGACAAGTATAGTTGGAATAATTGCCAATGTGTTTTTGGCAGGCTTTAAGGCGGTAATAGGACTAATAACAGGTTCTATTGCGATTGTTATGGATGCGGTAAACAATATATCCGATGCAGCGTCCTCGTTGATTACGATTATCGGTACAAAGCTGGCAGGTAAGCAGCCGGATAAGAAGCATCCGTTTGGACATGGCAGGGTAGAATACCTGAGTGCTATGGTTATTGCGGTATTGGTTTTATATGCCGGTATAACTTCATTTACGGAGTCGGTTAAAAAGATAATTCATCCTAAGACACCGGAATATACGGTTGTTGCACTTATTATAGTTGCAGTTGCGGTAGTGGTAAAGATTGTACTTGGAAAGTATGTAAAGGGTGTCGGAGAGAAAGTAAATTCCGAATCACTTGTTAATTCCGGTCAGGATGCAACTATGGATTCAATTATATCTGCATCCACACTTGTTGCTGCGATTATATTTCAGATAACCGACCTTTCCCTTGAGGCGTGGCTTGGTGCAATAATATCAATTATTATCATAAAGTCAGGTATAGATATGCTTCGAGAAACCATATCGAAGCTTTTAGGTGAGAGGGTTGACAGAGAGCTTGCTCTTGCGATAAAAAGAACTGTCACGTCATTTCCTGATGTAAAGGGTGCCTATGACCTTGTACTTAATAATTACGGTCCGGATTCCTTCAATGGTTCTGTGCATGTGGAGGTACCTGATACCTATACGGCTTATGATCTTGATGAGCTTCTAAGACAGATTACCATAGAAGTATTTAATAAGCACAATGTTATACTTACGGCGATAGGAGTATATTCCATCAACACTCAGAACGACTTTGCGGCAAAGGCGCGTGATGAGATAAGGAAGATGGCGCTTGCCAATGAATATGTATTACAGCTTCATGGCTTCTACCTGAATGAAGAGAAGAAAACCATAAGATTTGATATAGTTGTAAGTTTTGATGCTCCTGACAGGAAAGAAGTCTATACGGAAGTGTTGTGTAAGGCTAAGGAAATGTATCCTGAATATGATTTTCAGGTGGCATTGGATACGGATTTTAGTGATTAGATACAGATTACAATATTAAAACGAACGATGTGTGAACTATTAAAAAAAGTTTGCACATCGTTCATTTTTATGAATTGAAATAGTATTATTTAATCATAGATAAAAAACTTTGATGTAGTCTTGTGTCATCAGCAAGCTCCGGGTGGAAGGTAAGTCCAAGCTGATTTTTATATCTTACAGCGGTTATATGATTATCAACGCTCGCTAATACCTCGACATCATCAGAGACTTTTTCTATATAAGGAGCCCTGATAAAGACCATTTCAAAGTCACCGATACCTTTGATATTGGCATTTCTTTTGAAACTTCCAAGCTGTCTGCCGTAAGCGTTTCTTCTGGTTGTTACAGGCAGGGTCTGAAAATATCTGCTGTCATCATTGGACAGATTTTCGGAAAGAAGAATAAGTCCCGCACAGGTCGCCATAACCGGAAGTCCTGATTTAATTTTATGTCTCAAAATATCAAACATATCAAGCTCGTTAAGCAGCTTCCCCTGCACCGTACTTTCTCCGCCCGGCAGGATAAGTCCGTCCAAATTGTCGGTTATATCCTCCTTCTTCCTAAGCTCCACACATTCAGCACCAAGTGAGGAAATCATCTTCTCATGTTCAATAAAAGCACCTTGTACTGCTAATATTCCAATTTTCATATCCATATCCTTTCTGTAAACTATGGTAACCGTATGATATGATGACCTCATAAGCAAACCTTATGTAAGCGTCGGTACTTAGCGATTTGACTGGAACAGGCAAGAGCTTAGTACCGCTACGCTGAAATCAGAGCGCGAGCGTGTTTGCGATGAGGTTATCATATCGTACGGTTTTTATAATTTGAATTACTGTCCCCGTTCTTCCATGATAAGTTTGATTTCCTGCTCATTGATGCCTACCATGGCTTCGCCTAAATCTTCTGAAAGCTCTGCAATAAGCTTAGCGTCGGTATAATTGGTTACAGCTTTAACGATTGCGTTCGCACGCTTTGCAGGGTCGCCGGATTTGAATATTCCTGAGCCTACAAATACACCCTCGGCACCAAGCTGCATCATAAGGGCTGCATCAGCCGGAGTTGCGACACCGCCTGCGGCAAAGTTTACAACCGGAAGTCTGCCGTTTTCATGAACGTAAGTCACAAGGTCATAAGGCACCTGAAGTTTTTTGGCAGCTTCATATAATTCGTCTTCCCGAAGTGATACAAGCCAGGCTATTTCACTATTCATCTTTCTCATGTGTCGTACAGCCTGAACTATATCGCCGGTTCCGGGTTCACCCTTGGTTCTTATCATTGAAGCACCTTCATTTATACGCCTTAATGCTTCTCCTAAATCTCTCGCACCACATACGAAAGGAACCTTGAATTTCTTCTTGTCTATATGATAGATATCATCAGCAGGGGATAAAACCTCTGACTCGTCTATGTAGTCTATCTCGATTGCTTCTAATACCTGTGCCTCAGCGAAGTGTCCTATACGGCATTTTGCCATAACGGGTATACTTACTGCGGCTTGAATTCCCTTGATCATCTTAGGGTCACTCATTCGTGATACACCGCCTGCAGCACGTATATCAGCAGGTATTCTCTCAAGCGCCATAACTGCACAGGCGCCGGCTTCTTCGGCGATTTTCGCTTGCTCAGGTGTAGTTACATCCATTATCACACCACCCTTAAGCATCTGTGCTAAACCTTTGTTCAGATCATACTGTGTATTTGTACTCATAATACTATCCTCCTAAATTTTTCGCCCGGCAGAAAAGCTGTCGGAACATACACTAAAGTGTTGAAAACATTTTGGATATATGATAAACTCAATCTGAATATAAAGAAATATTCAAAAATAATTATTTTGATAATACCAGATACGAGGAGAAATTATGCTGACATATAATCTTGAGGAAAAAAATAAACCACTGTATGAACAATTATACAGTTGTATAAAAGAAGATATAATCAACGGGATTTTAGAATCAAATGAGCAACTCCCGTCAAAAAGAAGTTTTGCAAGACATCTTGGCGTTAGTACCATTACGGTTGAAAATGCATATGACCAGTTGATAAGTGAAGGCTATATGTATGCAATAGAAAAAAAAGGATACTATGTGGCGGATATATCTCTGATACATAAGATTAAAAAAACTAAGATAAAAAGAGATGATATTATTCTTCCTTCTGCATTTTTGAATTATCGGTATGACCTTTCAGGCAATCAGGTAAATACGAATACATTTCCGTTTTCAATATGGGCGAAGCTGATGCGTGAAACAATATCAGATGAGAGTGATAAGTTAATGAAAAAATCCTTTTGTTCAGGAGTTGAGTCATTGAGGGAAGCAATTGCTTTGCATCTTGCATCATTTCGGGGGATGTCGGTTGATCCTAATCAGATTATAATCGGAGCAGGGACAGAATATTTATATAGTATGCTGCTTCTAATACTTGGTAAGGACAAGAGATACTGTGTGGAAAATCCCGGATACAAGAAGATTCTTGATATATATAAGATGAATGGAGCAGACTGCAGTTATGTTGATATGGATGAAGATGGAATTATTGTAAAAGGACTTATTGATAATAATGCAGATGTAGCACATATAAGCCCTACACATCATTTTCCTACGGGGATAACAATGCCGGTAAGCAGAAGGTATGAGCTTCTTGCATGGGCAAATGCAGTATCGGGAAGATATATTATAGAGGATGATTATGACAGTGAGTTTAGGCTAAACGGTAAGCCTATACCGACTCTTTACAGTATAGATGCATGTGGCAAGGTCATATATGTAAATACATTTTCAAAGTCGCTTGCACCTACGATAAGAGTCAGCTATATGGTACTTCCTGTAGAACTGGCTAATTTGTATTATGAGAGATTTTCTTTTTATTCCTGTACAGTGTCTAATTTCGAGCAGTATACACTTGCTAAGTTTATTAAGCTTGGCTATTTTGAGAAGCATATTAACCGTATGAGACTTTATTATATAAGACAGCGCGCTAAGGTCATGGAAGCTCTTAAGAAAAGTAGTCTGAATAATTCGTGTAAGGTGATTGAGAATAATTCGGGACTTCATTTTGTCCTTGAATTTGATACGCAACTTGAGGATGAGGTGCTTAAAGCGAGTCTGATTGAAAATGATATTTATATATCAGCTATATCGGAATATCTGCATGACGGAAAGAAAAAAACAGGTGAATCACATCGGTTTATAATTAATTATTCTAATCTTGATACGGATAAGCTGATTGAAGTATTTAATTTGATTGATTCTTTGCTTTGAAAAAATTAAATTTATATCAAGTCATTTACTAAAAAAAAGATTTGTGGTAAAATTGATTTATTATGGGGTTTTTTAAACTAAGGAGGTATACAATGGATGTAGGCAAGGTCCTTATTCAATATGATAATATGTTTGATGTCGAGTCATTGGAGGACATAGAGGCATTTCTTGTACAAAAGATTGACGAGGCATACAAAGAGGAGGATTATTTTTCTGCAATTACTCTTCTTAATGAGATTATAGGATTTTGCCGTGATACAAGTCAGGGAGAAAAATCTGACAAGTATGCTAATCAAGTGCTTGATCTTATGACTGCGCAAGGCATAAACGGAACAGTAGAATATGCCACTACACTTCTTAATATCGCAAATGCTTACCGTGCTTTCGGCAAGCTGGATAAATCCCTCAAATTATATGAGAATGTAGAAAAAATATATAATGATAAGCTCGATAAGGATGCATTTAATTATGCGAGCCTTTATAATAATTGGAGTCTGCTGTATCAGGAATTAGGAGACTTTGTTAATGCTGCAAAGATGCTGCAACAGGCACTTTACATAGTTGACAGTTATCCAAAAGCTGTTATGGAGCAGGCGACCACCAGAACAAATATGGCGGTTACTCTGCTTAGATTAAGCAAGTCAGAGAAGGATGAGACTTCTTCCGAGAAGGTTTACAATACTGCAATGAAATATCTCGAACAGGCACTTTCCATATATGAAGCAGACGGAGGTAAGGATTTTCATTACAGTGCAGCACTTTCTGCAATGGGTGATGCTCTGTATTATAAAAATAAATACAATGAGGCGGCAGAATATTACGGCAGAGCTATGGAGGAGACGGAAAGACATGTAGGTAAATCAGATGCCTATTATAGAATTCAGGATAATTATGAGAAAGCTATACATGGAGTAGAGCTTGAAAATTATAATCAGATAACGGGCGATTATCAAAAACAGTCTGATGATGAAGAAAAAACCGACAGTGACAGAAAGGTATTATTGAACAGAAAAAATTTCAAGAATAATATGGAAAGATGTCAGGCATTTTATGAAGAATATGGTGCGCCTATGATACATGATAAATTCGCAGATTATGAATCAAGAATTGCTGTAGGTCTCGTAGGCGAGGGCTCTGACTGTATGGAATTTGACGATGATATTTCTAAGGATCATGATTATAATGTAGGCTTTTGTATATGGCTTACGGAAGAAATATATGATGAAATAGGAGAAGAATTACAGGCGGAATACAATAATCTTATTATAAATTACAGTGGGGAATTCTACAAAAAAGATAATAACGATATGAACCTTTGTGACAGGAGGGGAGTATTCTCCATAGGTGAATTCTATGATACTCTTCTTGACAGCAGCGGTTTTTATGATAAGTTGGTTGGACTTGCCGGATATGGACAGTATAGCTTGAGTGAGCCAATGTGGCTTAAGTTGTCCGAGGAAAGGATAGCTATGGCCGTGGACGGACGAATATTTAAAGATGACCTTGGAGAGTTTACAAGGGTAAGAAATGCACTCAAGGAGTATTATCCCAATAAGGTAACAATGCTTAAACTTGCACAGTATATACATGACTTTTCACAGGCGGGACAGTATAATTATGTGAGAATGATGGCAAGACATGATTACACAACTGCTAATATCTGCAAAGCTAAGGCTGTGGATATGGCTATGCATATCATTTATTTACTTAATTCGAAATTTGCACCTTATTATAAGTGGTTAAGGCGTGGACTTGAAGATATACAGATTTTGAACAGGGCGGTTAAATTGTTGGATGAGATATCCGAACTTCCTATACAGAAAGATGCCTGGGCAAATACGAATTATAGTCCTTATATGATAAATGTTGCTGATTCTGTTGCTACTAAATTTGAAGAGATAGCCGGCATGATACTTGATGAATTAAGTGCAAGAAATATTATTGTTAAGAAAGATACATTCTTAGATGCATATGCTGAGAAGATTGCAGCACTTGCTTATGATGAGCAGGATATGGAAGAGGAAATAATAGAAAGAAAGGTACGTGTAAAAGTGTCTGATATTAAGGAAAACAGAATTTCAAAAGCTGCAAGTGAGTTGATCGAGGAGATAATCCTTAGAGAATGGAATCAATTTGACAAGGTGGATAATGAAGGCGGCAGAGCTGACTGCCAGGATGATTGGAATACCTTCTCGATTATGAGAAGAAGCCAGTATATGACATGGACAGAGGAGCTTTTGTCAAGTTATAGAAATGATCTTGCAGAAGCTGACAACAGAGGCTGGAATATGATTACAGAGAAGTATGCTCGTATGATGGAGAGCACTGCACCGGATAAATATATGGAATTGAAGGATAATCTTCCGACAAGAAGTCCTGAGAGAATAGCTATTCAGGAGGAGATAATTAAGATCCAGATTGGATGGATGGAGGAATTTGCCGTAAAATATCCTAATATGGCAGCTAATTCCAGGAGTATACATACCTACGAGGATACCCCTTACAATACTTCGTATGAGACGTATTTAAGAGGCGAGCTTGGAACTTATTCTGATGATACACTTGTGCTATATGGCAGATTCATAGCTAAGATTAATCAGGAAGGCAAGAATCTTGCATATATGATTATGAATAATACAGCCTTGCTTTATGGTTATTCATCAGTTGAAGAAGCTGAGACGAAAATAAACGAGTAGCAGATGCTGCATAGGAGAAGGACGGATTATGAAGATTATATTTTGCAGATGGGACAGTATATGTGAAGAGGGAATTACAAATGCGATGAAGCGCCTTTCATATAATCTTGTACTTTTTGACAGATATTTCGACAGCGTTGATTATGATATGAATTATCTTAATGCCCTTGCAGAAGTAATCCAAAAAAATCCCGATGTGGACTGCGTATTCTCGGTTAATTTTCAGCCGATTATAGCCCGGGCATGTAAAGTTTTTAAAGTACCTTATATTTCGTGGACAGTTGATTGTCCGCAATTTCAATTATATTCTGAAACGATAGATTACAGTACCAATCGTATATTCTTGTTTGACTATGCTCAATATGAAAAGTTTTCACCATATAATCCTAATTGTATATTTTATATGCCTTTGAGCTGTGATATTGATACATGGGACAGCATTAAACCTACTGAAGCAGAGCATAAGGAATACGATTGTGACATATCCTTTGTAGGCTCGCTTTATTCCGAGAAAACCAGATATAACAGTATAGAAAAGGATTTGCCGGATGATATGCGAGGATATGTGGATGGTCTTATTAATGCACAGCTTAATATATACGGTTATAATTTAATCGAGGATTCGATAAGTGACGAATGGGCGGATAAATTCAAGAAATATGCAGGCTGGGTTCCGCTTGCTGATGATTACAGAGAAGATGTAAGAGCTATTGTTGCAGATACTTATATCGGATATAAATGCACGGAACAGGAGAGAATCAGAATTCTGACTGCAATAAGTGATAAGTATAAGATGGATTTGTGGACTTTAAGTGATGCTTCTATGATACCGCATATCAATAACAGGGGCGGTGCAGACTCCAATAAAATGATGCCACAGATAATAAAATGCAGTAAAATAAATCTAAATCTGACCAACAAACCTATAAAGACCGGACTACCGCTCAGAATATTTGATTTGATGGGTGCGGGTGGATTTGTAATATCTAATTATCAGTCTGAGATACCTGAATACTTTAATCCGGGTGAAGATATAGTGCTTTTTGAGAGTGTACCGGATTTGTTAGATAAGATAGGTTATTTTTTGGAACATGAGGATGAGAGAATCCATATTGCAAAAAATGGCTATAATAAGGTCAAGGCAGAGCATTCTTATGATGTCAGACTTCCTAAGATGCTTGAGATGGCGGGGCTTGCATAAAAAAATTATTTGATGTATAATATTTTCGGTTTTGTATGATTTTTACCGTTTGATTTTTTGTGGGGGGACAAGGTGTAAAAAATGACGGAGTTAATTACAAAAATCAAAGAATTTTTCAGTGGTAATTTGAATATTAACGAAAAAATTAAGTATGCCATTATCTGTAATTCTCTTGCGGTAATACATTTTTTCTTTTTAATTGTTTTTTATATCTATGGAGTTACACCATTATTTATTTATAATATTTTTGCTGTTTTAATGTATCTTTATTGTGGTCTGTATCTTTCGAAACGTGAGAGATTTTCATTAGTATTTGCATTAATTATTATTGAGATTGTGTTTCATTCATCACTTGCAACATTCTTGCTTAATTGGAATTATGGTTTTATGATTTATACAATTGCTCTTGTACCTGTTGCATATTATATGGCATTTACCATAGAGGGAGTAAGGAGAAGTCTTGAACTTTCCGCTATAGCATCTTTTTCGATATTTGTTGTCTATTTTGCCATCACATATTATTCTAGACACAGCTCTCAGATTTATACACCTTCGGGAAGACTTGAGAGTATTTTTTTCTATCTTAATAATATGCTGGCATTCGTACTGGCTATATCATTCTCGGTACTTTTTATAATTGAAATCAGTCATATGCAGAGAAATTTAAGAAGTGAAAATATCTCTCTGGAGGAACAGGCTAATTATGATAAGCTGACTCATCTTCTTAATCGTAATGCCATGACTAAGTATTTTGAAGATGCAATAGCTCTTTCGGAACGTGATAATAAGGATTTCTGCATACTTATGCTTGATATAGATGACTTTAAGAAGGTCAATGATACCTACGGTCATGATTGCGGAGATGAGGTTCTTAAGACTGTCGCACGGGTTATCACTGATGATGTAAGACAGGGCGATGCCGTATTCAGATGGGGCGGTGAGGAAATAGTTGTCCTTATCCGAAGTGATTTGAAGGTTGCCACGAGTGTTGCGCATAGAATTTGTAATCATATTGCGGGTGCAGTCACCACACATCAGAATAAGAATATCAAGGTTACCATTACTATAGGTGTGGCAGCGTTTATCAAGGGTATGACTATGGATGAGCTTATCAAACAGGCGGATGTCAAGCTTTACTATGGTAAGAAACATGGCAAGGATCAGGTGGTAAGTTAAGATTTATATATGTTTAGCGCATAAAGGGTATGGCGGATATGGCTCATGGACAATATAGTTTGTGCAATATATGCCATATGCCTAAGGCTTCGGTGTTATGGATTTGCTAAGAACCCGCTCTCGCTCGGATAAAAGCGTAGGAGACACTAAAATCAAAAGGTCAGGAACATATAATTGCTTTTCGCAAAATATATTCCTGTCCTTTTTCTTTAAGTGCTCACGCTTTTATACGGTTCTTTTGCAAATCCATAACATCTGCGCACTTTGACATACGGCATATAGATTATATTCTTATTAAGTCCAAGAGCCATATCCGCAACACCGGCTTGAACATCACGATAAATCGTGATATTCAAGCCGATAATACTATAAATATATTATATTTGTAATTTATGTGATTTGACAAACTTAAATGTAGTTGTTAGTATATTAACAATTATGTAAATCGGGATTTATGAGGGATAGTAGTATGAAAAAGCTGAATTCATCATCATACCAAAGTATCATACAGAAAATAGAAAAAATACCTTGTGGTACAGTTTATCCGTTCTCAATCGCTGAAATGAATCAGTATGGTGAAGTCTACAAAGATGGTGATTCTATTTTGATTTGGCACTATTGTGGATTCGCTTTCCTTTATGGTGTGTGTGACAACGTCTTTCTTGAAACAATTTACAATAAGTTTTTAAGTTCATTCAGTAATTTGTCAAGGCGTTTTATACTTCTTTCAGCAAATCCGAGAGTTATTGAGTTTTTTCAGAATAGGCATGATATTGTGTTCGGGCAGCGATATAATTTTGAATATTTGTCAGATAATCCCCTTATTAGCAGTGAAATAAGACCTGAATATCAAGTGTATCAATTCAATAAGGAACTGTTTGATAACACACCGGGACGTATTACACCTCGTTTTTCATGGAGAGATGCTTCTGAATTTTTGAATCACGGAATTGGTTATTGTGTTTTGTATAATGAACGTGCAGTGTCGTGGGCGTTTTCAGCTGCTGTGAGCAGTGATGAAATAGATATAGGAATAGAAACAGTTTCAGATTTTCGCCATATGGGGCTTGGGTTGGCTGTAGCAGAAAAAATGATAAAATTCTGTTTTGAACATCACAAACGTCCTGTTTGGTCATGTGATGCAAATAATATAGCATCACAAAAAATAGCTAAAAAATTAGGATTTATAAAATGTTCAGAATACACAACTATCAGACGATAAATTCCAGTTTCGTACATACACGCTAAGCGTATATATACATCAATATATACGAAATAATTATATAGCTCCCGTACTTAATATTAATATAATTATTTGCCGTATGTCATTGGGCTTAAGCTTTGTAAAAGATAATCCTAAGCCCTATGGTTGTTTATAATTTATAAAATATGAAATTAAAAGACTAAATGATATTAATTGACAATTAAATACTTTACAAATATAAAAAAAAGTGATATTGTCTGTATAAATATTTTTTCTAAATACACCAAATATTTTTGATGTTATATCAAATTGTATCGCTTATTTACGTTTTTTTGGGGTAAATACATTGCATTCTCGATGGTACATAGTTTAACTGAAAATTATAAAAACGTAATAATTAAATCGATATTGATATAGTTTTCAAAAAAAGAGAAAAAATGTTTGTTAAATTGGATTGTGACATTTCACAAATGTATAGTGAATATTATTTTAAGAGGAGATAATTAAATGATGAAAAAAAGAAGAATAATGTGTTTAATAGGTAATTTGATTTTTACTTGTATGTTATTTTCGTCGGTATTACCTGTAAATGCTGAGAACTCAGTGGATAGTGAATATGATAACGAAAAGGATTATTATTTTTATGACTATAATGAGTCGATTGATGATATTGGCATAGTGGAGTATAAGATACATGAATCGTCTGAGATTAACTCTATAATAGGAACTGATGATAGAGTTAAAGTAAGTAATACCAAAATAGCCCCTTATAAAAGTATTGTTTATCTAAATGTGATTATTAATGGTAATCAGGCAGCGGGAACAGGAACATTAATCGATAATACTACTGTATTGACTGCAGCTCATGTAGTATATAATGTTGAAACAAATACTTGGGCAAGTAGTGTTACTGTATATCCGGGGAAGAATAAAGAAACTGAACCATACGGTAGTACTACTGCTTCAAAAATTGTCATATATCCAGGATATAATTCTACAGGAAGTTATATTCCCAAATATGATTTAGCAATAATTAAACTGAATAAGCCTCTTGGTGTAAAGACTGGGTATCTTAGTATCTCATCATCTATATCAACAGGTAATAATGTTTCTATATCTGGATATCCAATTGATTTGTCTTCTGGTTATAATTCTCCCTCAATGTACAGAGGGGATGGTGCTGTCACAAGTATAACGTCAGATTTTATAAAATATAATGTTGATACTTCAGGTGGACAAAGCGGAAGTGCTGTTCTTAATTCATCTAATAATATTGTTGGAGTACATATAAAAGCAGATGGAAATAATAATACTGGTGTACGTATGACTACTCAAAAAATTAATTGGATTAATTCTTATAAAGATTCAAAGTATGTTCCGGTTTATAGATTGTATAATCCTAATAATGGTGAACATTTTTTTACAAAAAATGCGAATGAAACAGTATCTCTAGAAAATTCTGGATGGTCGTATGATGGTGTGGCTTGGTTTACGCCTAATAGTGGAATTCCTGTTTATAGATTATATGACAGTTCTCATGGTATACATTTATATACTTCTAATGTAACTGAAAAAAACACATTAGTTAGTGCTGGTTGGACAAATGAGGGAATAGCATGGTATTCAGCAACTTCTGGCAAAAGTGTTTATAGATTATATAAAAGTGTTGGAGGAGTAGGTTTACATATGTTGACATCAAATACAACTGAGAAAAATAATCTTATTAGCGCAGGATGGACTTATGAGGGTGTATCTATGTATGGGCTTCAGTAGTATAATATAAATGGTTTCAAAAAGGAGTTTTTTATGAATAAAAGTTTTTTCTCGATTATTAGTGTTTTATGTATTGTCACAGTTATGGTATTTTCACCTGTGTTTGATCTAAAAGCCGAAGAAAAGGGAGAGCCGGTTATTAATCCGTTGATGATTAGCATTACAGAACCTGAAACTTTTCCGGATATAGCAGTCGGTACGGAAGGAATATTTAAAGTTAAGTATCCGGTAATTAAAGGATATGAGGATATAGAGATAGAAGGCACAGTAAGGTTTGAGCCTGTTGATAGTGATATCATAAGGGTAGATGAAAGTGGCAGATATGTGGCACTTAGTGAAGGTACGGAGCAGCTTTTCTGTGAATTTACCGTATCAGAAGATACTTTTAAGTTATTTGAGGATAAATACGGTGTTGAGCTTAGTGTTCTGGAGACTTCGGCAATAGTAAGTTTTACTATCAATGTAATTGATAATAGTAGTTCGATTGAAATATACAGACTTTATAATCCTAATTCGGGTGAACATTTCTATACTTCAAATGAAATAGAAAAGGATAATCTTAGCAGCTTGGGCTGGAAATACGAGGGAGTAGCCTGGGATGCTCCGGAGACTTCTGATATACCTGTATACCGCCTCTACAATCCGAATGCTGGAGATCATCATTATACAATAGATGAAGAGGAAAAAGAAAAACTCGTAGATGCCGGTTGGGAATATGAGTGTATAAGTTGGTATTCCTATACTGATGAAGGCAAGGAACTTTACAGAATGTATAATCCAAATGCTAAGTCCGGTGCACATCATTTTACGCTGAGTAACGAAGAGAGGGATATGCTGATAGCAAATGGATGGAAATTTGAAGGCATAGCCTGGTATGGAAATTAACATATAAGTGCCTGTTGTTGAAAGAATAATCTTATCAATGACAGGCACTTGTTTTTTCTTTTTATATAATTGTTCCTCCGCCGACCACTATATCGCCGTCATATAGCACGACAGCCTGTCCTTTGGTTATGGCGCGTTGTGGTTCATCGAATACTACTTTTATTTTGCCGTCAGCTAAAGGCGTGACGGTAGCAGGAGCCTCCTTATGTCTGTAGCGGACCTTGGCATTTACTTTTATAGGCTCGTTAGGGTGCTCAATTGATATCCAGTTCATATCATCAGCTATAAGTTCTGTTGTGAATAGTTCATTATTTGTTCCGAGCATTACTGTATTGTCATAGGGATTTATATTCATTACATACATAGGCTCTGTAAATGATAATCCTAAGCCCTTACGCTGACCTATGGTGTATCTGATTATGCCTTTATGTTCTCCTAAGATATTACCGTTCTTGTCTATGAAATTACCTTTAGGATAAAGCTTTTCGGTATATTTTTCTATAAAGCTTATGTAGTCACCGTCAGGTACGAAGCATATATCCTGACTATCGTGTTTTTTGGCATTTATGAAACCGTTTTCTTCAGCGAGATGTCTGACATCTTCTTTTTTCATTGCACCAAGTGGAAACTGTGTATGTGCAAGCTGCTCCTGTGTGAGTGAATACAGGACATAGCTTTGGTCTTTGGCAATGTTCGGAGATTTTTTAAGCAGATATCTGTGAGTGTCTTCGTTATATTCAATTATCGCATAATGTCCGGTTACGACAAAATCTATACCGAGCTCCTTGGCACGGTTATAGAGGTATTCGAATTTCAGATATCGGTTGCAATCTATACAAGGGTTTGGAGTTATGCCGTTCTCATAGCAGTTGACAAACTTATCCATAACCTTTTCTTTGAATTGGTCAGAGAAGTTCATGACATAATAAGGTATATCAAGAAGACTTGCGATATATCGTGCGTCCTCGACATCATCTAAGCTGCAGCAGGTATGTCCCTTAGGGATAGCTATATCGTCGTTGCTGTATAATTTCATTGTAGCACCGGTGCATTCATATCCGTTTTGTACCATAAGATATGCTGCTACACTTGAGTCTACGCCGCCGCTCATGGCGATAAGGGCCTTTTTAGCCATACCTGTTACCTCCTGTTAATTTCGTTACGCATACGTTCATTGTATCATCATAATAATATACGCGCAAATAATTTTGAAAATTTAGTGTTATAGCTTTTTTAAGTTTGCATAAATCGTTAGTATATGCTAACATAATATAGATTTAGATTGCGCAAAATCGAGTATAATATAGATAATTCACAGACGGGAGGATATTATGCAGAAATACAATGTGACAGGTATGAGTTGCGCTGCATGCAGTGCAAGAGTTGAGAAGGCTGTATCAAAGGTTGACGGTGTAGATTCGGTTGCTGTTAATCTGCTTACGAATTCGATGACAGTCGAGGGAGAAGCAGGCCCGGATGCGGTTATAAAGGCTGTTGTAGATGCAGGCTATGGTGCGAACATTATAAATGATAAAACAAATGAAATTAATAAAAGAGAAGAAAAATCTGATGATAATTCGGAGTTTAAAGCTATAAGAAAGAGATTTTTTATAGCACTTGGATTTCTGCTTATACTTATGTATTTTTCAATGGGACATATGATGTTTGGATTTCCTCTTCCGTCGTTCTTTGATGGTAACCATGTGGCGATGGGACTTGTGCAGCTTTTGCTTGCTGTTATCATAATGGTTATCAATCAAAAGTTTTTTATAAGCGGATTTAAAGGCTTTATACATCTTGCTCCGAATATGGACAGCCTTGTGGCCCTTGGTTCGGGAGCATCACTTATATACAGTATATATGCTCTTTTTGCAATGACGAATGCTCAGGTAAACGGAGATATGCAGGCAGTAATGGACTATATGGATGAGTTTTATTTTGAGTCTGCTGCTATGATTCTTGTGCTTATAACTCTTGGTAAGATGCTTGAAGCATATTCTAAGGGAAGGACGACAGATGCACTAAAGGGGCTTATGAAACTTGCTCCCGATATGGCAACGGTTGTGCGTGAAGGCAGGGAAGAAAAGGTATCTGTAAACGATGTAAGAGTAGGAGATACATTTGTCGTAAGACCGGGTGAGAAGATACCTGTAGACGGAAGGATTATATCAGGCAGTACAAGTATTGACGAGTCAGCACTTACAGGAGAGAGTATACCTGTTGATAAAAGTATTGGTAATGATGTGAAGACAGCAACCATTAATTTGTCAGGTTTTGTAACCTGTGAAGCAACAAAGGTCGGTGAGGATACGACACTTTCCCAGATAATCCGTATGGTGAGTGATGCTTCTGCATCGAAGGCACCGATAGCCAAGATTGCTGATAAGGTGTCAGGTGTGTTTGTACCGATAGTTATTGCAATTGCACTTGTTACTTATATAGTATGGACCTTGCTCGGATATGGGACAGGATTCTCTATAGCCAGGGCTGTATCGGTACTTGTTATAAGCTGTCCGTGTGCGCTCGGTCTTGCTACTCCGGTGGCAATTATGGTAGGAAGCGGACTTGGGGCAAGGAACGGAATATTGTTTAAAAATGCAACTGCTCTTGAGAATGCAGGCAAAGCAGAAGTTGTTCTGCTTGATAAGACAGGTACGATAACTGAGGGCAAACCTGTTGTGACTGACGTAATAACACCGGAAGACAATATGATAAAAGAATCCGAGCTTTTGGATATAGCATATGCCTTGGAGGCTAAAAGTGAGCATCCCCTTGCTAAGGCTGTTGTGGAGTATTGCGATAAGCAAAATAACAAAACTGACAATAAAGTAGAAGTTACGGACTTTAAGAATTTAGCCGGAAACGGTCTGACAGGCAAAATAAACAATGAAACTGTATATGCAGGTAACAGCAGATTTATAGCTGAGAAGATTTCAATAAATGATGACATAAAAAATAAGGTTAATACACTGTCTGATGAAGGTAAGACTCCTATGTTATTTGCCAAAGGATCTAAGCTGCTTGGTATAATAGCGGTAGCTGATGTGCTTAAAAGTGACAGCGTGGCAGCTATAAAAGAGCTTCACGATATGGATAAGTATGTGGTTATGATTACAGGAGATAATAAAATAACGGCAGAGGCAATAGGCAAGAAGGCGGGTGTTGATGATATTATTGCCGAGGTGCTTCCTGACGGAAAAGCTAATGTCGTCAAAGATTTTATGGATAAGGGCAAGAAGGTTCTTATGGTGGGTGACGGCGTAAATGATGCTCCCGCATTAACACAGGCGGATATAGGAGTTGCAGTCGGTTCGGGTACGGATATTGCCATAGATTCCGCAGATATTGTACTTATGAAAAATGAATTAAGCGATGTTGCGGCAGCTATACGACTTAGTAAGGCTGCGATAAAGAACATTCATGAGAATTTATTTTGGGCATTTATATATAATATAATAGGTATTCCGCTTGCGGCAGGTGTATGGTATCATTTATTCGGATGGTTACTTAATCCTATGTTTGCAGCAGCGGCAATGAGTCTTTCGAGTGTGTGCGTTGTAACCAACGCATTAAGACTTAATTTAAAAAAGATTAAGAATACTTCGGATAAAACAGATAGTTCTGAAAACAATAATGAAGAAAAGACATCAAATGAAGAGATTGTTGAAACAGATAATTCAGGTAATCAAGAATCAAAAGAAAGTATGAAAGGAGAGGATAAAATGCAGAAAGTAATGTCAATTAATGGGATGATGTGTGCACATTGCGAGGCAAGGGTAAAGAAAAGCCTTGAGGCAATTGACGGCGTAATTGAGGCGGTTGCAAGCCATGAGAAAAATGAGGCGGTTGTTACTCTTTCAAAGGATATTGATAATGAAATTCTCAAAAAGGCTGTCGAGGATGAGGACTATGAGGTTGTAGACATAAAATAATTAAAAAAATGTATACAAATCGGCATTTTCTATGATATTATATCAGACGTAAAGAACTTTTTGACAGGGGGTATGGACGTGATTAGTAAGTATATAACCGATGATGGTATCTTACGTGAAATTGAAGATTACGAAGATGGAATGTGGATTAATCTTACAGCCCCCACTCAGGAAGAGAGTATGGAGATAGCCAATCATTATGACATAGATATTCCCGATATCAGGGCAGCTCTTGATGAAGAAGAGTCTTCCCGTGTCGAAATCAATGATGATTATGTGCTTATCATATTCGATATTCCGACAGTTGAGATAAGACACAGTCAGGAAGCATATACAACCATACCTCTTGGAATAATCTGGACAGATAATTCGATAATAACCATATGCTCTGTAGAAACTCCGGTTCTAAAACATTTTATAATCAATAAATTAAAGGATTTTACTACTAAGAAGAAAGTTAGATTTACCTATCAGATATTATACAGGACAAGTATGCTGTACCAGTCATATCTTAGGATAATCGACAGGAAGCGTCTGGAGATGGAAGAAAAAATGGGAGTTGCTACAGAGGACTTCGATATCATCCTGCTTCACGAGCTCGAATCAAACCTTGTGTATTTTGATACATCACTTAGGGCAAACCGAATGATTGTTGACAGGCTTACCAGATATAGCGGCATCAAGAAATTTCCGGATGATCAGGAGCTTCTTGATGATGTTATAGTAGAGAATTTACAGGCTATTGAGATGACACAGATATATCGTGACATTATCAAAGGTACAAGAGAGCTTATGTCTACGGTTATTGATAATCGTTTGAATAATATAATGAAATACCTTGCTGCAATTACGATTGTTATGGCGATACCAACGATTATATCAGGGTTATATGGTATGAACGTGGCAGGTGAATGGATGCCGCTTTCCTCTACACCTTATGGATTTTATATAATCTGCGGTATAACCCTCTTGATTTGTATAATAGTAGCATTTGTATTAAAGAAAAAGAAGATGTTATAGCTTTTAAAGTGTGAAAAGAAATTATTTTAAGTAACAGGATAAAAGGTGATTTATGAAGCAGCTTAAATTCAAGTTTGTTGTAGCATCAAGTTTAATATATGGATTCGGAAGTATACCGAAGGCGAATAAAATGATAAGGCATCCTGAACTTTATACCGAGGAGGAATGTTACAGGTATGCCATAAGGATTATGCGTCACATGAAGAGAAAGGCACTAACAAGAACCAAATGTTATGGTGTTGAGAATCTTCCAAAAGAAGGCGGTTATATAATGTATTCCAACCATCAGGGTAAGTATGATGCTCTTGGCATACTTATAAAACATAAGCCGACTTGTGCAGTGCTTTGGGAAGAAAAATCCGCTGACCGTCTTCTTGCCAGACAGATATGTGGACTGCTTAGAGCACAGACCATAAGTTTTGAAGATCCGAGACAGCAGATAAAGGCACTTAATAAGATTGCCGAAGAGGTTTCCGAGGGAAGACGTTATCTTATTTTTCCTGAAGGAGGATATACAAATAACAAGAATAATCTTCAGGAGTTTAAGTCCGGCTGTTTTGCATGCTCGTTAAAGTCTAAAGCACCGATTATTCCGGTAGCAATATATGATTCATGGAAATCTATGGACATCAATACTATAAGACCGGTTACAACACAGGTACATTTTATGGAGCCGATTTATTATGAAGAATACGGTAACATGAAAAAGAAGGAAATCAGTGATATGGTAAAGGGGCTTATACAAAAGAGGATTGATGATATTAAAAGCGGTGAATTCAAAAAACAGCTTAAAAGTAAGAAATTAAATAACGAAGCAATAGGAGCATAAGTTTGAGACCGCCAACTCGGCGGCCTTTTTTAATTACTGTATTTAAACCATAGAAACATGTATGCGGCTATAGGGGATATCTTAGGCATGACTTTTAGGTTCAGGCTTGTGTATAAAGATGTGCTTTCGTATTGTGTGCGTTCTTTGACCCCGACGACATAGATTGGAATTTTATACAGGCAGGCGTTCTCGCAGAATTCCCGTAATTCTCTGCTGTCAGTGCCAAGTGTGCCGGAATGATATGTTTCAAGAAGAACTGCTTTTATGTCGGTTCCGTCAAGTTTTGGGAAGATCTGTCCCGGAACCGCTCTTAAGTACAGTATAGGTGAAGTATTTGTAAGCGTGATGTCATCAAAAGATAAGTCTTCAGGCATTAAATATTTCTTTGGTTTTTCTTTTGAAAGATCATCAGATTGTCCGAGAGCGTATATTTTATCAGAGTATGGTATATGGGGCAGTAGTGTAAATCCATCAAGTATTGAACCGTCATATGAAACATAGATTCCTGACATATCGCAGGCTGTTATATATTCTACTGCCTGTGCAAAATTCATGAGTCCGTTAGCCCGATTATCGTCCAATATATAATTACTTGATACAAGCATGACAGGTATTTTAATATCGGATAAACATATAGCAAGTGCTGCGGCAGAATACTGTAAAGTATCGGTTCCGTGTGTTATAATTACTCCGTCGTATTTTTTCTCATTGCTTAATATTTCTTTTACATTTTTTATGAGTGTGTTTATATGGTTTCCGCTCAGATTTTCACTTAGGATAGTGTAGGGACTGGAAATATCAAAACGTATTTCCGAATTTCTTTCAGGATATTTTTGGCTGAATAATTCTAATATTTTATATCTGCTCTTTGTGTTGTTGAGAGATATATAGTTATCCTGCTTATCTGAGGCAATGGTTCCTCCTGTAATAATTACCGCTATATTATACATAATAATCTCCGCTATATTTTTAATTAATTATATTTTGTTTAGAATCTAAGCTATTTATAAGTCTATCACATAAAAAAATATTTGACTATGAAAAAATAATTCTTCCATTATACGTCAAAAAATAATATAATCGGCTTAACAGGAGGAATAAAAAATGCAGGTACGAAGAGCAAATATTGAGGATTCGGACAGAATTATCGAACTGCTTGTACAGGTAAATAACGTACATAGTGAAAAAAGACCGGATTTATTTATAAAAGACAAGACCAAATATAACAAGGATGAACTGGCAGAGATTATAAAAGATGATAATAAACCTATATTTGTTGCTGTTGATGACAGTGACAGAGTTATGGGATATATGTTTGGAAAATTCGAGTCGCATATTGAGGATAACAATTATCCGGATATTATTACATTTTATATAGATGATTTATGTGTTGATGAGGTGGCAAGAGGACAGCATATAGGCAGGCTGCTTTATGATTATACGATTGATTTTGCGAGGGCAAAGGGATGTTATAATGTCACACTTAATGTGTGGGCGGGCAATGATAATGCCATAAGGTTTTATGAAAAATGCGGTTTAAAAACACAAAAGACCGGCTTGGAGCTTATTTTATAGGAAGGAGTATGGAATGAAGAAAAGGTTTTTATTATCAGCGATAATAATGAGTATTATGCTTATGCTTGTATCATGCAATGAGGAAAAGCATTATGGGAATCCTGCTTCGACGAAGACTAAGTTCGACAGCGCAATGGCCACGAAGGACGGGTTATTAGTATCCTATGAAGAAAATTATGAAAGATATATTAATCATCAGAATCTTTCCGGTGACGGAGTAGAGGTTCTTATGGTTTATATGGTTGGTTCTAATCTGGAATCAGAATCAGGACTTGCAAGTGAAGACATAGAGGAGATGCAGGACAGCGGCTTTTACAGTGATAAGCTTAAAGTGGTTATATGTACCGGAGGAGCGAATTACTGGTGGAATGATGATATTTCTGAGAACGAAGTCGCTGTGTATGAGGTTATGTCAGGTGAAGAGAATATAGATAAACTCACTGTTTTAGATGGTGATAATATGTCAGAACCGGATACTCTTACATCGTTCATTGATTATGTGTATGATAATTATCAGGGTGATTGTTATAGTTTGATTTTGTGGAACCATGGTGGTGGAGCCGTACTTGGATACGGGAATGACGAAAGATATGATTATGATTCTTTATCCTTAGGAGATCTGGACACAGCTTTATCTGACAGCAAGCTTATTGCTGACGGATATAGATTTGAATGGGTTGGATTTGATGCCTGTCTTATGGGAATGCTTGAGATCGCAGATCTTTTTGAACCATATTCCAATTATCTTATAGCTTCAGAGGAACTTATACCGGGAGAAGGATGGAATTATTCGTTCTTAGAGGAACTTAGTGATGGAACCTCGCTTACAGGAGATTATGCCGGAGAAGTCATAATTGATGCGTATGCATCATTTTACGATTCATATAAATGGTATATGCCTGAATATACATTGTCATGTATGGATTTATCAAGAACAAATGATGTAATGGATAAGTTTAATGATTTTATAAGTGTTGCGGAAAATGACCTTGTAAGCGGTGAATATTCAGCGATAGCCAGACAAAGGGGCAATACAAAGGCTTTTGGTATAGTTGATGAATATACCTGCTATGATACGGTAGACTTGTATAATCTGACTGAAAATATGTATGACAGCTATCCTAATGAAGCGGTTTCGCTTCAGGCGGCTATTAAAGAAATGGTTATATATGAGAAGTCGAATGTAGAAAATGCAAATGGTATAGCAATATACTTTCCGTACGATAATAAAGACTATGTTGAAGAATGGGTTGATGAATACAGTTTGTGTGATTTCAGTGAAACCTACATGCAGTTTGTGAGGAATTTTACGGAAACTTTATCCGGCAATCCACTTACCAGATGGGATATAAGTAATGATGATGCTACGGTTACGGTTGATGCTGATACGTCTGCAGATTCAGTCGGAAATATCGGAAGTATAGGTAATTTCTCCATACAGCTTACACCTGAGCAGGCTTCTAATTTTGCAACGGCAAAGCTTGAAATATGGGAGATATACGAAAATCAGGACAATGGAAGCTATGGATTGTGGATTAATTCTTCCGATGTTAATTTATCCCCTGATGGAGTGCTGTCATCAATGATCTCCGACAAGAGATTTATACTTTGTGATTCTTCCGGTAATAAGGCAGATTGCTGCGCCATCGAACTTGAAAGAGGAGAAGACTATGCGACTTATTATACGGTGGTATTCAATAATTCGTCCGATAGTTTATTAAGCTACAGAATACATATAAGAGTAGATAGTGATAATCCAAACGGAGTAATTACAGGTATATATCCGTTTGAAGAAGATACAGATACCATGATGCCAAGTAAACAGAGTGTCGTATTTGAACAGGGCAGTTATATAGAACCGTTTTCTTTTGGACGTATTGTAAAATTCAATGATGACGGAAGCCTTGCGCCGTTTGATGAATGGGAGAATAATTCAGGATTCTTTTACGGTTTTGATTTGGATGGTGATTTAAGTGTAGATATGGTTGATATTGATCCGTATATCGAAAAATTGTATGTTTACTGTATTGTCGATACTCAGGGCAACAGCTATGTCATAAACGTGGTTAAATAAAGAAGAAAAATTTTTAACCATGTATAAAAATCCTTTATTTACAGATAATAGAAACAGATAAATGTAGATAAAGGAGATTATAGAGATGAAAGCAACAGGTATAATTCGTAGAATAGATGAATTAGGAAGAATAGTTGTTCCGAAAGAGATAAGGAGAGTTTTAAGAATTCGTGAGGGCGACCCTATAGAAATATTTACCGACAAGGATGGAGAGATTATATTAAAAAAATATTCTCCAATAGGTGAACTCGGAAGCTTCGCACAGGAGTATGTTGAGGCTGCGGCACAAATACTGGGTTGCGGCGTATGTGTATGCGACAGAGATCAGATAATTGCAGTAGCGGGAATTCCGAAGAAGGAACTGCTTGGAAAACCGCTTCACAAGGAGCTTGAGGAAGCTATTAATGACAGAGAAGCCATACTTGCCAAGAAAGGTGAAAAAAAATATGTAAAGATACTCGGTAATGGTGATAATGAGTATTCAGGTCAGGTTGTACAGACTATTATCAGTGAGGGTGACGCTATCGGTGCAGTCATTCTTCTTAGTAAAGATGAGAATATGCCGATAGGAGTTACCGAGCAGAAGGCAGCAGTGATTGCAGCTAAATTCCTCGGAAAGCAGATGGAGGGATAGGGAAAATAAAAAAACCGTTAAAATATCTGCCTTTTACTTGATTTTTACTTGACAAATTACTATTTAAAGGGTATAAATAGGGATAGGGCATTTGATAACCAAATGTCACAAACTATATGGGATTGTGAAAAGCAATCAAACGTTTGTAATTATAGGAGGAATTTTTAAATGAACAAGAATGAATTAGTTGCAAGTATTTCAGAGAAGACTGGCTTAAAGAAGACTGAGGCTGAGAAGGCTGTTAAGGCTTTCACTGAGTCAGTTACAGAAGCTTTAAAGAAGGGTGATAAGGTTCAGTTAGTTGGATTTGGTACATTTGAAGTAGTTGACAGACCGGCAAGAGAGGGTAGAAACCCACAGACTGGTAAGACAATGAAGATTAAGGCTTCTAAGGCTCCTAAGTTTAAGGCTGGTAAGGCTTTAAAGGATTCTGTAAACTAATCAGAATATATTAACGGTAGCAATGAAAGGTCATCATACTTTAGGTGTGATGACCTTTTTTACGTATATGATATGGAGGATAAAAATGAGATTAGATAAGTACTTGAAGGTTTCAAGATTGATAAAGAGAAGGACGGTAGCTAATGAAGCCTGTGATGCCGGACGTGTCAAGGTTAATGATAAGGTGGTTAAGGCATCATATGATGTAAAGGTAGGAGATGTAATTGAAATTTCTTTCGGTAACAAGACTGTTAAGGCTGAGGTTACAATGATTGCAGACACTACAAAAAAGGAAGATGCCAAGGAAATGTATAACATACTTTAGATGACGGCTGCATAATATATTCTATATAGGTTCTTATTTTCCGGAGGTTTATATGGAAGATATTCAGTATGCAAAAAGTCACAAATTAACTCTTGATAATAGAAAAAAAGCTACCATCTACGGCATAAAGGAAGTTGCCTCCTTCGATTCTGATTGTGTAATTTTGGAAACTGATATAGGTAATCTTACAATTAAGGGCAAGGATTTGCATGTTATAAGATTGGATGTTGACAAAGGCGAGCTTGAAATGGCAGGAACGATTGACAGTATGGTATATACGGAAAATCATAATATGAAGAAGACAGCTTCAGGCATTCTGAAAAGAATGTTTAAATAGCCATGCTTGATATTGTTTATTCACAGACTAATATGTTCCTTGCCTGTATTATTATGGGCATAGCCATGGGCTTTACCTATGATGTATTCAGAGGAATAAGGAAAGCTATACATCATTCCGATATAATTGTTGGATTGGAAGACATCATATATTGGTTTTTCTGGACTGTAATTTTCATAGATAATATATTCAGATTTAATGACGGAGAGTTCAGAATTTATATATTTGTCATATCAGCTACAGGATTGGTAATTTATAAACACACTATAAGTAGTGGTGTTTTTAAAATTACTTACTATATCTTGTATTTGGTGAAAAAATGTGTCAAAAAAATAAATAAATCATTGAAAAATGCAGTAAATTGGGGTAAAATCAAGGTATCTGTTTTAAGAAATAATAAGAAGGATTTGGATGATGGGGACTTCGCAAAGAGCAAGAAGAAGAAAAAAATCAACAAGAAGGCAGTCTAAGTTCACGAGCTTTTTCATCGTGTTGGCTGTTTTATTTGTGTGTATTTTTTCCGTAGTGAGAATTACGGAACTTCACGCTCAGGGTGAGGAGTTAGCATACACAGAGACCGTATTAGAACAGAAGATTGAGGCTGCAAAGAAGGAAAATGAGGTTATGCTTGCCCAACAGCAGTATATGCAGACTAACAAATACATTGAGGATGTAGCTAAGGACAAGCTTGGACTTGTATATCCCGATGAGATCGTTATTAAGCCAAAAGAATAAAAATTAAACTTGATATTAAATTAGAATCAACCGCTTTGATTTTCAGAATAATCAGAGCGGTCTTTTTTTGTCAATAAATATATTTCATAATTACCAGAGTTAGACACTTTTATATCTCCCAAAGAATTATAATCTTTAAACTGATAATTCACAATATGGAGGGATATAATGAAGGTATCTAAATTATTCGGAGGGATAGGTTTTTTTCTTGTTGCCATTTCTGTCGGCCTTAGTTTTGTTTGGGATATAAACGCATTTTCTGTAGGATTCTTAGTTGCTGCGTGTCTTGCCGGTGAGAGCATGCCGGTTACGGCGATTGGACTGCTTGTTGGTATTGCGCTTACGGCCTCAGCTTTTAACGTGATAAAATACAGTATTATTTTTATGCTTTTAATGGTGTTGCTTGGTCTCAAGAATTCAATAAACTTAAGAGGCAGGGATTATCTTATAGCTTTGCTGGCAGGTCTTATAACCGGTCTGGTGGATATTTCGGTATATTTAATTTATCCTGATAAAATAGATGTTTTAATGATATTGTCTGAATGTGTACTGGTTTTTTCGACATCTGTCATCTATTATAAATGCATAAACGGATTTAAAGAGGATTATATGAAGCTTGTTGTTGAATCCGAGACGCTTCTTTCGGCTTTGGCGCTGGGAGCAACAATGCTATGGGGATTGCCGGTAAGTGTAGGGGGACTGGTTATAGCAGAGAGTTTCGCTATATTCAGTATGCTTTATGCAGATTATAAATTCGGTCTGGGAGTAGGCCTTTCATGGACTGTAATTGCCGGTGCGGTGATTTCTAAGAAGCTGGGAGATACCTCGTTTCTTCTTGCATGGCTCATTATTTCAATCGCTGTTTATTCCATAAATTCAATTATAAATGGTAACCGTATAATATTTTCGTTGGTATATATTTTGGTTTATTATGCAGCAGGATTATCGTATTTTGATGTTCTTATTGTGGACGACGGCAACAAAGCGGTGCTTTCAGCATTATTAGTATTCGTTTTTGCTCCAAATGTAATGATGATACGTGTTGATAGTGGTGCAGTCACAGATGAACTAAGTAATAATTCTCCCGAATGGGCAAGGCTTATTATAGGCAGGATAAATAATCTTGCCTTGGCATTTAAGAGGATTGAATATACTTTTGCGGGTGAAACAGGCTCCGGCATAGGCTTTAATGATGTAGGAGAGATAATAGAGAACTTTACAAATCAGCTCGATAATACCGTACAGCTTAAGAAAACCATTGAAGCAAAAATCATCGAGGAGCTTTCATCCAGGGATATACAGGTTAAAAATTTAATTCTTGTAAAAAATCAGGATGAGAGGTATGAGGTGTATCTTAATGCAAGAGTAAGGAGAGGAAGACTTATAGCTGCTGATACAGTAAGAAAATTAATTGAAAATGAAATGAAAATCCCCTTTGAATTAAAGGAAGAAAGTCGAATGATCGTCAGTAAAAATTATGAAATTATATGCATGAATGAAAAGCCGGATTACAGATGCTTTACTGCAGTAAGACGGCTTAGTATGTACGAGGACAGTGTTTCAGGTGATAATTTTTACATAGGTGATATAAAGAGCGGACAGAAACTTATAGTTATAGCTGATGGTATGGGTAATGGTGAGAAGGCAGCAAAAGACAGTAATCAGCTTATTGAGTCGCTTGAGGAACTGCTTTCGGCAGGCTTTGATAAGGATATGTCAATAAGGGTAGTAAATTCATATCTGGCAGATAAGAACAGAGGAGAGAGCTTTTCAACACTTGATATGCTGATATTGGATTTATATACCGGCTGTGGCAGAATTTATAAACAGGGGGCGGCAACAACATTTATTAAAAGAGGCGACTGGATAGAGCTTATCAAATCAACATCACTTCCGGTAGGGGTGGTCGAAGGAGCAGTATGTGAAAAATGTATAAAGAAATTTTATTCCGGTGAGTTTATAATAATGGTAAGTGATGGACTTTTGGAAAGTATAATTTTTGAAAATAAGGAAGATTATATGAAAGAACTTATATTAAATTCTAAGGAGGATGAGCCTTCCGAATTGGCAGATGCCATATTGGATAATATCAGGTCTTTAAGCGGTAATCGTATGAAGGATGATGCTACCATAATAGTCTGTAAAATTGTTAAAAGTTTGTGATAATGCTATACTTTAAAAAATTAATGTGATATCATACGAGGAAAGGTGTCGCTGCACTTGTGCAGGCGACACTTTGACGAGAAAACCCATCGAGACGAAAGTCGAGATGAATCATACGAGGAAAGGTGTCGCTGCGCTGGCGCAGGCGACACTTTGACGAGAAAACCCATCGAGACGAAAGTCGAGATGAATCATACGAGGAAAGGTGTCGCTGCGCTGGCGCAGGCGACACTTTGACGAGAAAACGAATTTTGGAGTACATATGGATAAATTTCTTATTAAGATTAAAGCATATATGAATAAGTATAATATGGCGGATAAAGACAGCAGGATAGTTATAGGGTTATCCGGAGGGGCTGACTCTGTCTGCCTTTTGCGTGTAATGAAGGCACTTGGTTATGCTGTAACAGCTGTTCATATTAATCATCAGATAAGAGGTAAAGAAGCAGATGAAGATGAGAGTTTTTGCAAAAGGCTGTGTGATGAACTCGGTGTAGAATTAATCAGCTTTCATAAGGATATAATGGCATATGCATCAGAAGAAGGACTTACGGTTGAAGAAGCAGGAAGGAAATTCAGATACAGGTGTTTTGATGAGGTGGCAGCAAGATATGAAAATTCCCGTATAGCTGTTGCACACAATAAGAATGATATGGCAGAAACCATTATATTTAATATGGTACGCGGAAGCGGTCTTAATGGATTGGCGGGAATAAAGCCTGTAAGGGATAATATTATCCGCCCTTTGCTTGATGCCGGCAGAGATGAGATAGAAAAATTTTTAAGAAGCATTTCTCAGGATTATGTCACGGATGTAACGAATCTTTCGTGTGACTATGACAGGAACAAGATACGTCATATCATACTTCCTGAACTAAGTAAAATCAACGACAATGCCCTGACACATATATGTGAGATCGGTTTTGATGCAGGTGAAGGCTATAAATATATTTCAGACATCGCAAAAGAACTTTATATTGGCTTTGCACATGAAGAAAAAACAGATGATAATATTATATTCAGAGTGATTTTTGAGGAAGCCGATCTAAGAAATGCTGAGGAGATTATAAGAGGAGAGCTTGTCTATGAGGCAATGTACAGGATAGCGGGAAGGAAGAAGGATATAAGCCGAAAGCATGTGTCAGATACATTAAGCCTTTTAGATAAGGAGACCGGAAGCAGTATAAATCTTATATATAATCTCAGATCAAGAAAAAGTTATGAACAGCTTATAATTGAGACTAATATTGACAATCAGACACTTTACAATATAGATATTTCGGGAGAAGGGGTTTATGAGATAGATGGATATGGCGCTTTAAAGATTAGCCTTATGGATAATTCCGAAGATATTAGCATTGCAAAAAATATCTATACTAAAATGGCAGATTATGGTAAAATAAAGGATAACCTGTGTATAAGAACACCTCAGGATGGGGATTATATTATAATTGATAGGGATGGTAATAAGAAAAAACTGTCAAGGGTTTTCATAGATTGCAAGATAGACAGGGAGAGCCGGCTTAGCTGGCCTGTTATTGCCGTAGGTAATGAGATTATATGGGTTATAGGACTCAGGTTTAGTGAGGCATATAAGATAAAAGAAGATACATCGAAGATAATTTGTATGAATTACATAAGAAAAGGAGAGTGATACTATGGAGAAAATAGGCGTTCTTATAAGTGAAGACAAAGTGAATGCACGTATAACAGAGATGGCTGAGAAAATCAGTAAGGAATACGAAGGCAGAACGGTACATCTTATAGGTGTCTTGAAGGGAAGCGTATTTTTTATGTGCGAACTTGCGAAAAAGATAACCGTACCGGTAACTTTGGATTTCATGGCTGTAAGCAGCTACGGCAACGGTACATCATCGTCGGGTGTTGTAAAATTAATCAAGGATTTGGATGAAACTATAGAAGGCAGAGATGTTGTACTTGTAGAGGATATTATGGATTCGGGAAGAACTTTATCATATCTTGTTAAGATTCTTAAAGAGAGAAAGCCTGCAAGTTTCAAAGTTATCACACTGCTTGATAAGCCTTCGAGGCGTGTGGTTGATATAGAACCGGATATGACCTGCTTCGAGATACCGGATAGGTTTGTAGTTGGTTATGGACTTGACTGCGCACAAAAATACAGGAACTTACCATATATTGGTGTTATAGAAGAATAGTAAAACAAGGAAGGAGTAAATGATGGATAAGAATATTAGACGAGGACTTGGTTTTTACCTTTTACTGTTCTTTATCGGATTTTGTATAGTATTATGGCTGCAAAACAGGGCGCAGACTGCCGATACCTCTTATACTATAGATGATTTCCAAAGAGATGTACAGGAGGATTTTATATCTGAAGTAAAGATATATCAGAATAGTGAGATACCTACCGGTGTCGTATATATAACATATACAACAGGTGATGAAAAAGAATTCTACGTGTCTGATGTCAATACTGTATTTGATATAGTGATTGACAAGGATAAGACCGGAAGAGTGGATATAAGCTTGTATGATGTTCCGAGACAGAGTGCTTTCTGGACCTGGATGCCTGTTATCGTGGGTGTTGTCCTGCTTGTTGTTCTCGTTGTAATCCTGATGAGCGGTGGAGTAGGCGGTGGAGCCGGAAGCGGAAGCAGTGGCGGACGAGTTATGAACTTCGGAAGAAGCCGTGCAAGAATGATTAACGAGAAAGACCAGAAGTATACCTTCAATGATGTTGCCGGACTTGAGGAAGAGAAGGAAGAAGTATCCGAATTGGTTGATTTCCTCAAGACTCCTCAGAAATATATAGAACTTGGCGCAAGAATCCCTAAGGGAGTATTATTTGAAGGACCTCCCGGCACAGGTAAGACATTGCTTGCAAAGGCCGTTGCCGGTGAGGCAGGAGTACCATTCTTCACCATATCGGGTTCAGATTTTGTAGAAATGTTCGTCGGAGTCGGTGCTTCACGTGTAAGAGATTTATTTGCAGAAGCAAAGCATAATTCACCTTGTATAATATTTATAGATGAGATAGATGCTGTAGCAAGGAAGAGAGGTTCAGGATTGGGAGGCGGTCATGATGAGCGTGAGCAGACTTTGAACCAGCTCCTTGTAGAAATGGATGGATTTGGAACAAATGAAGGAATAATAGTTATAGCAGCTACTAACAGAGTTGATATTCTTGATCCTGCCATATTAAGACCGGGACGTTTTGACAGGAAGATAATGGTAGGAAGACCTGATGTCAAGGGTAGGGAGGAAATCCTTAAGGTTCATGTCAGGAATAAAAAACTGGCGGAGGATATTGATTTACATGAGATTGCAAGAACTACTGCCGGATTTGCCGGTGCAGACCTTGAAAATCTGATGAACGAATCAGCCATAAGCGCCGCAAAAAACAATCGTCCTTATATCACCAGAGAGGATGTTGACAAGAGCTTTATCAAGCTTGGTGTGGGCGGTGAGAAGAGAAGTCGTCTCGTACCTGAGAAGGAAAGAAGAATTACCGCATATCATGAGTCCGGACATGCGATATTGTTCCATCTTTTAAGTGAGGTTGGTCCGGTAAGACTTGTGTCTATTATACCAAACGGACGAGGTGCAGGCGGATATACCATGCCGCTTCCGGAAAATGACAATGTATTCAATACCAAGAAGAAAATGCTTCAGGACATAATGGTAAGCTATGGTGGTAGAATAGCTGAGGAGCTTATATTCGAGGATATTACTACCGGTGCTTCGTCAGACATAAAGCAGGCTACCGAGACAGCACGTGCAATGGTAATAAAATATGGTATGTCTGAGAAAGTCGGACTTATCAATTATGAAGTTGACAGTAATGAGGAAGTATTCCTCGGCAGAGATTTGGGACATTCAAGAACCTATAGTGAAAAGATGGCAACCGCTATCGACAAGGAAGTTAGAAGAATTGTTGACGAATGCTATGCAGAAGCTAAGAGAATTATTACTGAAAATATGGATATCCTTCATAAATGTGCTAATCTTTTATTAGAGAAGGAACGTATCGAAAGAAACGAATTTGAGAGCCTATTTTCAGATAATTTGACAGATGAGACAAAAACAGACGATGAAATTTAGTTAATTTTTTGGGGGCTCCTGAAATACTGTGTGCAAATTGCACAAAAAAATATTTATAATAATTTTGATTTTGGACACACTTTTTAGAATAAATATGTATAATAATAATTGTAACCCCCAATACATTATATAGTTTTTTGCTACACCCCATAAGTAACAAAATACCTTCTCCGAAGAGCCCTACCGATCGTTGGTAGGGCTCTTCTCCTTTTCAGGATTTATGCGGCTTCGCGGACTTTTTACTCTTCTGATTTTATCCATTTTCTTTGACCTGATTTTCGGGGTTGAACCACCTTTTGAACCACCTTTACACCAAATGACTATTTTTTAGTGTTGAAAAAACCTTTAATTTTCATGTTTTGAACCACCCCTTGAACCACCCCCTATCCAGACAACTCTTAATGTTTATGCAGATGCTACGAAAGAAGCGAAAGAAGCGAAAATTGCATCTATGGATGCTTTTGAGGAAAAGATAGGGTTAGTAGATAATGATTTAGTAAAAGATAAGGCGTGAAGCAACGCATATTCAACGTTGCCCACGCCTTATAGTTCTTAAATATGGTGTGGCCCCCGCGCATATTCAACGCCGGTCCGCACCTTGTAATATTATAATACACTTATTATTTTTTAAAGTCAATGATTATTTCATCATTGGTAATTATTTTCATCCGGCGGATACGTTTGGAAAGATTAAAACGCTGTTCAAGATCTTTTATTGCTTGATCTTGCGGTAATTTACATCTTCGTAAATCAACAATAACATTATTGGATTGGTGTGATGCGTTCTGTAGAGTATGCTTAAGTGTGTTTTTCCCGCTTCCGGTTGGAGATTTTATTTCCCACAGTATTCCGTTTACGGATATATCTGGCGTACGCATTCCTTTCACTTGCGAAGAGGGGATAAGTTCAATATCAAGACCGGTATTTAGTAGGAGTTTAACAGTTGCATATTCATGTTCTTCCAAATGAACGCCATTTGATTTTAGTATGCCATTTTTCATGTTTGGTATTTTATCATAATTTGTATTATTTTGCGAGAATTATTTAATAGTAGTATTTTTGCCTAAAATGAATATGAAAATTCTACTCCAAACTCAGATCTAGCGTTTGCCTATCAATGCTATCACAGATTCAAAAGAGAGCTAAAAAAATGTATGATAGAGTGATTTCGGGAAAAGATGAACAACTGCAAAATAACAGTTGTATGTTTTTGAGATTGGAAGAGGCATGTAAAGAATATGATGTAAATCAATAAATTTGGGTAGTAGTGTTACTACCCAAATTTTACCTAAATGATAAATTTACCCCAACTTGAGGAAAATTTTGCAAAAAAGACAACTTCACTCTAAAGTGACAGTTAGAATGTCACTTTAGATGTCACTTTGAATTATGACCAAAGAATGAGTATGATATTGACATATAAACGAAAAAATTGAAGATAAAAATTGTTGTTTGATGAAACTATTGTGGTATATAATATGGAATAAAGAAATCGTTATGCCGTCCAATGAGATTAAATATCCGATTGCGTTTTATGCCATAATATTGGTTTTGGATATTTTGATAAAAATTATAATGATTCATTAAATGTTATCATATATGAAATATCTGAAAGTAACAAAATTTATAATCAAACTAATATAAACATATGAAGAGGAGCAAGACCATGAGTGAAGAATATAGAACAGGCGGTGATCCGTTGATTCATCAGCTTTTTAAACAGACACTTATTGTAATGATCATCGCCGAGCTGTCAACATCGATAGCAACCATGCTTGATGGAATCATTATCGCACATTTTTTTGACAAATATGCTGTTGCGGCCTATGGCCTTACTTCTCCGTACACTAACATGATTAAGATGGTTGGGGGATTCTTTGCGACAGGAACACAGGTAGTTTATTCACAATATGCAGCAAGGGGAGATTCAAAGAAAGCAAATGAGATTTTTTCAGTATCAACTGTGATAATGGTCATTCTAAGCGTTGCCTTTGCTGCGATTATTTTCATATTTGCCGAGCCGTTTGCTCTGATTCTGGGAGCATCAAAGGATGCTGTACATTTGCAGCATCACACAGCCGAATATATCAGAGGACTGGTAATTGGGCTGCCTCTTAATCTGCTTGTTATGTTTCTTATGCCACTCATGAATATAGATGGAGATAAGAAAAGGATTGCTTATTCCATAAATGTAATGCTTGTTGTTAATCTGGCCGGAGATCTGGTTGTGGCACTATTGTTTCATGGTGGCCTTTTTGGGCTAGCACTTGCTACCACTGTCAGCTTCCTGTGTTCTCTTATTGTACTATTGCTTCATTTCAGGAAAGGCTCATCTATTCACTTGAATTTGAAAAAAAATATCTTTGAGTGATTTTTCAGAGGTGGCAAAATCAGGAATCATCCCTGCTGTTACAAGATCCTTTTCGATGATTCGCGCTTATCTGATAAATATCATTTTTATTACATTTGCAGGCGCAGAAGCTCTGGCTGCCAACACTCTGGTTCAGAGCAATATAAAGGCAGTTCCGGTGTGTGTTGCCATGGCAATCGGAACAACAACTCTATCAATTGCCGGTGTGCTTTATGAAGAAAACGACAAGAGAGGACTTAGGCAGATTTTTCAATCAGTAATGAAAATCAGTTTTGGGCCGTGTCTTTTGATTACAGTTCTTATCTTTATATTTGCACCTCAGGTAGTCGGTATATTTGGTGCAACTGAGATGGCAGACCTTACGGCCCTTGCGCTCAGGTGTTTTATCATCGGGCTTCCAATTATTGGAGTTAAACTTTTTTATGTATATTATTTTCAATCTACAAGAAAGAAAGCGCTGTCATATTATTCGTCAGTTGCCGGAGAATGCTGTTTTCTAGTTCTATCTACATATGTTCTCGGTAGAATCTTCGGGAATACGGGACTCTTTATCAGCTATCCGGTCAGCGAGCTTCTTTATATAGTTTCTATTCTTGTGATTGCTTGTATTAAGCAGAAGCATTTTCCACGAAATGTATATGATTTACTTTTTCTTGGTAGAGAATTTGATATTAGCTCGGATAAAACCTTTGATGTATCTATTAATGATATAAGAGAGGTATCAAAGCTTTCAGAAAATGCGATGCAGTTTTGTAAAGAAAACCATGTTGATTCAAAGAAATCAATGTATATTGGCCTTGTAGTAGAGGAGATGGTGGGGAATATATTTAAACATGGAGCTAATGATAATAAAAAACATTATGTAGATATGAAGATAATTGTTTTTGAGAACTCAGTTAAGCTAAGATTTCGAGATGATTGCAGACAGTTCAATCCCAAAGAAAGAGCAGAGATGCTTACGGATGATCTGGAACATAATATTGGAATCCGTATTGTGTCTAAAATATCAAAAAGCATGAATTATACGAATCTGTTTAATATGAATCAGCTTATAATAGAGATAGCATAGTGATTTTTCGTTCTTTGAGTTTAAGGGGCTGTTTTGTGGCAGATTTGTGGCACATATGTGATATACTATAAAAGAATGAATAAAAGAACACTTGTTATATTCCATATGCCAAAACTATAGCACAGGAGAAGGCATAATGGAACAACATCATTGGGCTATATTATAAATAGGAGAAGACTATGGAAAACAAAATTTTCAGAAAGAAAACCATGGAGAAGATATCTTCACCGGAACAGTTGTCAGATTACTTAAGAGTTACCAATCCCGGTATATGGATAGTACTCTCGGCTGTAATACTTATACTTGTAGGACTGGTTGCATGGGCTGCGGCCGGAACGATTGAAACCACAGCAAGTGCAAATGCTTCTGTTTCAAATGGTAAGGCGAGCATTGTTATCACTGGCTCGACTACTGAGGACATTAAGACAGGAATGACAGTTCATCTGGTTGACAAGGATTATGTCATATCTGAAGTAGCAGAGGATGAGTACGGCAGAGCCATAGCCTATACAGAGGTCACTCTTCCGGATGGAAGCTATGATGCAGAGGTTGTTGTTGAAGAGATTCATCCTATCAAATTCCTTTTCGAAAGCAGGTGAGCGGATGAAAACTAAGAAGATACCGCCAACTCTTACAAAGGGTGTTGCAAAGGTGCCTGTAATCATGCAGCTTGAGGCTCTTGAGTGTGGCGCTGCATCGCTGGCGATGTTAATGGCATATTATGGCAAGTGGATTCCGCTTGAACAGGTCAGGAAGGACTGTGGTGTATCACGTGATGGTTCTAAGGCAAAGAACATCTACATAGCTGCACAGAATTACGGCTTTGATGTAAAGGCATTCAGAAAGAGTCCCGAAGATCTTAAGGAAAATGGTCAGTTTCCATGTATTATTCACTGGAATATGAACCATTTTGTTGTGCTGGACGGATTTAGAGGTAATAAGGTATATCTGAATGATCCGGCGAGGGGAAATGTGACTATCAGCTGGGAGGAGTTCGATAACTCCTTTACCGGAGTGTGCATCATTCCTGTTCCTTCAGAGACTTTTAAGCCTGAAGGAAAACAGACCAGTACTCTTGAATTTGCAAAAAAGAGACTGGCAGGAGCAGGCGCTGCAGTAGCATTTGTGATGATTACTACCGTTATTAGTTATCTGTTCGGTATCGCTGACTCCGTAACATCCCGAATATTTATGGACAGACTTCTTACCGGACTTAATAAGGAATGGTTATATCCATTTATCTCTATAATGATTCTGCTTGCTTTGCTCCAGATCATTGTGTCATGGGCGCAGACTATCTACTCCCTCAAAATAAATGGCAAGATGGCTGCTGTGGGAAGCAGCTCATACATGTGGAAGATTCTTAGGCTTCCGATGGAATTCTATTCCCAGAGACTTGCAGGAGATATACAGGGAAGACTGGTGCTTAATTCTTCAATTGCAGAGACCTTGGTCAATACATTTGCACCTCTGCTTCTTAATTCCATAATGATGATATTTTATCTCGTGCTTATGCTGAGACATAGTCCGCTTCTTACACTTATAGGTATCGGAACATTGATCATAAATATTATTATGACAAATATTATAGCCAAGAAGCGAATCAATATAGCCCGGGTTGAAATGAGAGATGCCGGCAAGCTTGAGGCGGCATCCGTAACCGGTTTTGAGATGATCGAAACCATAAAGGCAAGTGGTGCAGAAAATGGCTTTTTCAGTAAATGGGCCGGATATCAGGCTTCAGTTAATACTCAGAATACAAGAATGATGAAGACCTCGCTGCTTCTCGGAATCATCCCTGCTTTCTTTAGTACCATAGCAAATTACACAGTACTCATACTGGGTGTATATATAGCCATAAATGGTCAGTTTACACTTGGTGCAGTCCTTATGTTTCAGGGCTTCCTTTCATCCTTTATGGCACCTGCAAGTATGCTTATCAGCGCCGGTGATACCATACAGGAAATGCGCACTCAGATGGAGCGTGTCGAGGATGTAATGATGTACGAGGATGATCCGTCAGTTGTGGACGAAGCCTCATCGGATGATGTAAGCCTTACAAAACTAAAAGGAAGTGTTGAATTAAAGAATCTGACATTTGGTTATTCAAGACTTGAACCGCCGCTTATAAAGGATTTCTCCTTATCAATAAAGCCGGGAGACAGAATTGCAATAGTTGGTGCTTCGGGTTGTGGTAAGTCCACACTTTCCAAGCTTGGCAGACCATTGCCGGATTATTCAGAATCAACCAGTACATATGTGAAACTCTTTATACAAAGGGCAGAACCTGATTTGCCATTTACACGCATGATTTCAGATGAAGAGAATAGATTGGGAAGGTCTTTACCTATAAATTCATTATTGATATTATCTGCACTTCAAAGTCAAAGAAGATTGAACATTCAGGATTTATCTAAAGTAACTAACATAAGTGAAGCAAGAATAAAAACTAATGTTGAAAAACTAGTTGAATCTAACCTTGTTGAAGCAGTAGGTAATAATAGATCAAGGACATACATATTAAGTTCAAAGGTTTATAAAGAACAAGAAAATATAGTTGGATATGTTCGCCAAAAGGGAATAGATGTTGTTAAATCTGAAGCGTGGATTATGGAATTGGTACAAAAGCAAAACGGAAGGATAACTAGGGAAAATGTTGTCGAGTTGTTGAATGTTACTCCTTCTCAAGCGTATCGATTGTTAAAAAAGATTTCTGAAAAAGGAAAACTTAGATTGGTAGGAACCGGTAGAAGTGCTTATTATGAAATGGTAGAATAGAAAAACACAACATAAACGCACGCATGCGTTTATGTTGTGTTTTTTGTGTAAGGGAAAGAGTAAGAAACTGCATTTGAATATAAAGATTCGATTGAACATGTGTCAACACAGTGCATAGTATAGTGATTTTCGTACACCATTTTATACACCAATTTTTAAATAAAACATAAAAAAAGACGCAACAAGACAAATAATAGAAATTTAAAACAGCTTTATGAATGCGTGCTTACAGCAAAAGACACAATAACACGAAGGTATGGGAGTGCCGGCCCATAAGTAACAAAATACCTTCTCCGAAGAGGACAGTCGAACGACCGCTGTCCTCTTCTCCTTTTGCTTTCTTTTGTTTGTATTTCCAAAACATATTTACACTGATTTCGGTCTGTGATATAAGTATTTTAATGAGGGAGGCTTAAGAAATGGATGATTATTTACAAAGCTTAAAATTTTTATTGAGAAATTGTCAATAATGTATTAAAATAACTTTATGTTTCACGATTAGCGATAATGGAGGAAGACTTTATGTCGGATTTTAGAAGAAAAGCTATCAGAGCATTTGATTATGTGTTTAGAACGAAGATGGCACTTAATTTTGGTGCATTGTTTGCTGATGGTACGGAATATTATCGCTCTCCGGCGGAGGTATCTGTCGGGGATTCGGTTACATTAAGATTCAGAACTGCTGTCGATAATGTCGATGAGGTCTGGCTTGTATGTAATAATGAACGTTTCAAAATGTCTATAGAAAAAAGTGATGAATTCTTTGATTATTATTCATACACTGTTCCTGAAGTTTCAGAAGATATGGATTATTATTATGAGGTTATAGCCGGAAGTGTTGTATGCTATTATAACAAGCTCGGTACACAAAGTCATAATAACAGTGATTATAATTTCCATATTGCGCTTGGTTTTCAAACTCCGAAATGGGCAAGAGGTGCGGTATTCTATCAGATATTTGTTGACCGTTTCTGCAATGGCGATACTTCAAATGATGTCCTTGATAATGAATATTGTTATATCGGTGAAGGAACAAGACGTGTGACGGATTGGTTTAAATATCCTGATAATATGGATGTGAGATCTTTTTACGGCGGAGATTTACAGGGTGTTATGAATAAGCTTGACTATCTGCAGGATTTGGGTGTTGATGTTATATATCTTAATCCGATATTTGTATCACCTTCAAATCATAAGTATGATATACAGGACTATGACTATGTAGATCCGCATTTTGGTGTGATTGTAAATGATGAGGGCGAATGTCTTCCTGAAGGATCAAAGTCCAATAAGGAGTCAAGCAGATATATCAATCGTGTTACTAATAAAGAAAATCTTGAAGCCAGCAATCAGCTTTTCATAAGACTGGTTGAAGAAGTTCACAGACGCGGGATGAAGATAATCCTTGACGGGGTATTTAATCACTGTGGTTCATTTAATAAATGGCTGGACAGGGAATGCATATATGAAGGTCAGGAGGGCTATGAAAAGGGTGCATATGTAGATCACGAGAGCCCGTACAGAAGTTTTTTCAAATTTCAGGATCCATGGCAGTGGCCTTATAATCCAACCTACAACGGCTGGTGGGGACATGATACGCTTCCGAAGCTTAATTATGAGGAGTCAGAGAAACTTTATGAATATATAATGAGAATAGGTGAGAAGTGGGTTTCACCACCTTTTAATGTGGATGGTTGGAGACTTGATGTTGCAGCAGATTTGGGCTACACAGAGGAGTTCAATCATAAGTTTTGGCGTGATTTTAGGAAGAGAGTTAAGAACGCTAATCCTAATGCGATAATTCTTGCGGAACATTATGGCGACGCAAAATCTTGGCTTATGGGAGATCAGTGGGACACTGTTATGAACTATGATGCTTTTATGGAGCCGATAACATGGTTTTTGACAGGAGTTGAAAAACACAGTGACGAGTTCAGAGGAGATTTGCTTGGTAATCCCGATGCATTTACAGGCGCACTTAGACATCATATGTCAAGATTTAACCAGAGTTCTTTGGAGATTTCGATGAATGAGCTGTCGAATCATGACCATTCGAGATTTTTGACCAGAACCAATAAAAAGGTTGGAAGAATACACACTATGGGACCTGAGGCTGCAAATGAGGGCGTTAATAAAGGCGTATTCAGAGAAGCGGTAGTATTTCAGATGACCTGGCCGGGAGCACCTACAATTTATTATGGAGATGAAGCGGGCTTGTGCGGATGGACAGACCCGGATAACAGAAGGACATATCCTTGGGGACGCGAGGATTGGGAACTGATTAATTTTCATAAGGATATAATTAAGATACACAAGCGCAATGAAGCTTTTATGAAAGGCTCAGTGATATTCTTATACGGTGGATATAAAAATGTAATATATGGTAGATTTACGGATAAACAGGCTGCGGTTGTTATATTAAATGATGATTACAATGAGCAGACGCATAAGATTCCTGTAAGGCGTGTAGGCGTATATGATAAAGCTGTTATGGTTCAGCTTATTCAGACTACGGAAGAAGGTTACAGCCTCGCACGGAGAGATTATGTTGTGAAGGATAATGTGCTGACAATTACGGTACCTAAGATATCGGCGACGGTGCTTATATGTGATTTGAATCGATAATTAAGATAAAAGTGTGATGATGCGGCTTTTGATAAAGCCGCATAGAACATATGGGATGGATATATGAAAAAAAAGTACAGAAAATCGAACAATTGTTCTGTACTTTTTTTGACTTTTGTGATATGCTATAGTCTAAGTTACATATTATGTTTTGGAGATTTGTTATGGATCATTTTGAACTTGTATCAGAATATGCGCCGACAGGCGATCAACCGGAGGCTATAGAGGGGCTTGTACAGGGCTTTAGAGAGGGTAAGCGCAGACAGACACTTTTAGGAGTTACCGGTTCAGGTAAGACCTTTACAATGGCAAATGTTATAGCTGCTATAAATAAACCTACGCTTATCATATCGCATAATAAGACTCTTGCAGCACAGCTTTATAGTGAGTTTAAGGCCTTTTTCCCAAATAATGCGGTAGAATATTTTGTATCCTACTATGATTATTATCAGCCGGAGGCCTATGTGCCCCAGACAGATACCTATATTGCGAAAGATTCTTCGATAAATGATGAGATAGATAAGATGCGTCATAGTGCTACATCCGCATTGATAGAGCGTAAGGACGTCATAGTTGTATCCTCGGTATCCTGCATTTACGGCATAGGTGATCCGGAGGATTATAAATCTATGATGCTTTCTTTAAGACCCGGTATGAATAAGGACAGAGATGAGGTTATAAGACAGCTTGTCGATATTCAATATAATAGAAATGATATGGATTTTTCAAGAGGAACATTCCGCGTAAAGGGAGATGTAGTTGACGTGCTTCCTGCGAATACTTTCGAGGATGGTCTCAGGATAGAATTTTTCGGTGACGAGATAGACAGGTTGGTAGAGTTTGATCCGCTTACCGGTGAGATAAAAAGAACATTATCCTTTGCGTGCATTTTTCCTGCTTCACATTATGTGGTTGCAAGTGATAAGCTTGAGAAAGCCATAGATGAGATTAAACTTGAACTTGAGGAAAGAGTTGCTTATTTTAAAGAAAACGATAAATTACTTGAGGCTCAGCGTATAAGAGAGAGAACTGAGTTCGATATGGAAATGCTTAAAGAAACAGGATTTTGTTCCGGTGTGGAGAATTATTCACGTGTGCTGGCAGGACTTAAACCCGGAGCGACACCCAATACCCTGCTTAAATTTTTTAATGAAGATTATCTGATTATAATTGATGAGTCACATATCACGCTTCCTCAGATAAGAGGTATGTATGCGGGAGACAGAGCGAGAAAACAGACTTTGGTTGATTACGGATTCAGGCTTCCTTCGGCACTTGACAACAGACCTCTTAATTTTGGCGAATTTGAGGAAAGGGTTGACAAAATAATGTATGTGTCGGCTACTCCGGCAGATTACGAGAAGGATCATGAGGAGAATCGTGTAGAGCAGATTATAAGACCGACAGGTTTATTAGACCCTGTCATAGATGTAAGACCTGTCGAAGGTCAGGTGGATGACCTTGTGTCGGAGGTCAGAAAAGAGACTGAGAAGGGCAACAAGGTCCTTGTTACCACGCTCACCAAACGTATGGCTGAAGATCTTACGGATTATATGAGGCAGCTTGATATTAAAGTCAAGTATCTTCATTCCGATATAGACACGCTTGAACGTCTTGAGATAGTCAGGGATTTACGAATGGGTGTCTTCGATGTATTGGTCGGTATAAATCTTTTAAGGGAAGGACTTGACATACCTGAGATTACGCTGGTGGCGATACTTGATGCCGACAAAGAAGGATTCCTGCGATCTGAAACCTCGCTTGTGCAGACAGTCGGTCGTGCTGCAAGAAATGTGGATGGACATGTTATAATGTATGCCGATAATATAACGGGTTCTATGAAAAACGCAATAGAAGAAACGAGGAGAAGAAGAAACATACAAGATAATTATAATAAGGAACATAATATAATACCTCAAAGTATCAAAAAAGATATAAGGGATATAATATCTATGGAGGTTGATGAAGAAGAAGTAAAGAGCAAACGTAAATATTCCAAAGATCCTGAATCAATGTCTAAGAAGGAGCTTAAAGCCGAAATTGAGAGACTCACACTCCGTATGAATAAGGCTGCGGCAGAGCTTAATTTTGAGGTGGCCGCTGTTATAAGAGACGAGTTGAAGGAACTTAAGATTATGCTTAGGGATTATGATGATTAAATTATATATTAAAGGGAGGTAAATCATGAGTAAATGTAAAAAATGTTGTAAATGTAGTAAAAAAGGAGGACAGGGTATGTACTATGATGAAATGATTTCAGAGATATCACTTAGATGTGATTTGCCTATTGATGAGGTGGCAGATGTTTTGGATGAAGAAGAGAATATTATTGAAGAGGAAATGTGCTACAGAAAAAGAAAGAAGCGTTTACATTTCCTGTGTTTCCTGATTATAGTTATGATGACTGCAGCCGTTACTGTCTGTATACTTGACAGACAGGAAAAGATAGACATCGAGAATACAGTCAGAAAATATCTTGACAAGATGGAAAAATTAAAGGAAGAATATTTACCGGAGAGATAAGATGAGCGAGCTTAAATACATTACTATAAAGGGCGCGAGAGAACATAATTTAAAGAATATAGACATTAAGATACCAAGAGATAAGTTTGTGGTACTGACGGGATTGTCGGGCTCGGGAAAGTCTTCTCTTGCATTTGATACGATATATGCAGAGGGACAGAGAAAGTATATGGAGTCACTTTCTTCATACGCAAGACAGTTCTTAGGATTATCGGATAAGCCGGATGTGGATTCGATAGAAGGACTTTCACCTTCAATATCCATCGACCAGAAATCTACGAATAGAAATCCCCGTTCTACGGTAGGTACCGTAACGGAAGTATATGATTATCTTAGGCTGTTATATGCCCGAATCGGTATACCTCATTGCCCAAAATGCGGCAAAGAGATAGTAAGACAGTCTGTAGACCAGATGGTAGATGAGATAATGGAACTACCGGAAGGTACAAAGTTCCAGGTGCTCGCACCGGTTATAAGGGGCAGAAAAGGTGAGCATGTTAAGCTTTTGGCTCAAGCAAGAAAAAGCGGTTTTGTAAGAGCTGTCGTAGATGGAAGCGTATATGATTTAAGTGAGGATATTGAACTTGATAAAAACAAGAAACACAATATAGACATAGTTGTAGACAGACTTGCGGTAAAAAAAGGTATAGAATTAAGACTCGGAGAATCTATTGAAACTGTACTTAAAATGGCAGAAGGGCTCTTGAAGGTTGATGTAATAGGCGGAGAGATGCTTAATTTTTCTGACAGCTTCTCCTGCCCTGATTGTGGTATAAGCATAGATGAGATAGAGCCGAGAAGCTTTTCGTTTAACAATCCTTTCGGTGCATGTCCTTGCTGTACGGGACTTGGATTTAAGAGAGAGTTTGATATAGATCTTATGATACCTGATACAAGGCTTTCCATCAATGAAGGAGCGATAAGTGTGCTGGGCTGGCAGTCCTCAGGCAAGAAGGACAGCTATACACATGCCACACTTGAAGCTCTTGCCGAAAAATACAAATTCTCTTTGGATACACCTTTTGAGAAGTTGTCTGATAAGGCTAAGGACGTGCTGATAAATGGTACAGGTGATGATACCATAAGAGTGCGTTATCATAGTAAGAGAGTTGCAAATGCCGAGTATCTTGTTACTTTTGAAGGACTTATTGAAAATATAAAGAGAAGATACAGAGAATCATCAGAGAGTATTAAGGCAGAGTATGAGGCTTTTATGACCATTACGCCTTGTGATGAATGTGGTGGAAAGAGGCTTAAGGCTTCGTCCCTTGCAGTAACCGTAAGTGACAAAAATATCGCAGAGATAACGGATATGTCTATAGTTCGTTTGGCAGAGTTCCTTAATAATATGAATCTGACAGACAGACAGATATCCATAGGACATCAGGTTATTAAAGAGATTAAGGCGAGAGTAGGTTTTTTGGTAAATGTAGGTTTGGAATATCTGTCACTCTCCAGAGCAACGGGTACTTTGTCGGGCGGTGAAGCTCAGCGAATAAGACTTGCAACACAGATAGGCTCAGGTCTTATGGGTGTTGCATATATTCTTGATGAACCAAGTATAGGTCTTCACCAAAGAGATAATGATAAGCTTTTATCGGCGCTAAAGAATCTTAGGGATTTGGGAAATACTCTTTTAGTTGTTGAACATGATGAAGATACTATGTATGCAGCGGATTATATAGTTGATATAGGTCCGGGAGCAGGTTCAAACGGGGGAGAGATTGTCGCGGCAGGAAGCGTGGAAGATATCAAAAACTGTCCTGAATCCATAACAGGTGCATATCTGAGCAGAAAGCTGTATATACCTGTACCCGAGATACGCAAAGAGCCGACAGGCTTCATCGAGGTTGTTGGTGCGGCGGAGAATAATCTCAAAGATATAAATGTCAAATTCCCGCTTGGAGTTATGACTTGTGTAACCGGAGTATCCGGTTCCGGAAAAAGTTCCTTAGTCAATGAAATTCTCTATAAGAGACTTGAGAGAGATTTAAACAGGGCTAAGATTAAGGCAGGCAAACACAAGAATATTAAAGGAATAGAACAACTGGACAAAATAATTAATATAGATCAGTCACCTATTGGACGTTCACCACGTTCCAATCCGGCTACATATACCGGAGTATTTGATTTAATCAGAGATTTATTTGCCAATACCAAGGATGCTAAGGCGATGGGCTATAATAAAGGAAGATTCTCTTTCAATGTCTCCGGCGGAAGATGTGAAGCCTGTAAGGGTGACGGAATAATAAAGATAGAGATGCATTTTTTGGCAGATGTATATGTGCCTTGTGAAGTCTGCAAGGGTAAGAGGTATAACAGGGAGACTCTCGAGGTAAAATACAAGGGCAAGAATATATATGACGTGCTGGACATGACCGTAGATGAGGCTTGTGAGTTCTTCGCAAATGTTCCTCTTATATTAAGGAAGATTGAGACATTAAAGGATGTCGGACTTGGATATATCAAACTCGGACAGCCATCAACCACACTCTCCGGAGGTGAAGCGCAGAGAATCAAACTTGCCACAGAATTAAGCAGAAGAAGCACGGGAAGAACTATATATGTGCTTGATGAGCCAACAACAGGACTGCATTTTGCAGATGTTCATAAATTGGTTAATATATTGCAGAAGCTATGTGAAGGCGGCAATACTGTAGTGGTTATAGAGCATAATCTTGATGTGATTAAGACTGCAGACTACATCATAGATATGGGACCGGAAGGCGGAGAAAATGGTGGAACGGTTGTGACATACGGTACTCCGGAGCAGGTTGCCAAGTGCAAAAAGTCTTACACAGGACAGTATTTAAAGAAATATTTAAATATTAAAAAGTAATTATTTACGTTAATTGCATTAGTGAGCCAAATAAGCGCTTTCACGCTTGATTGGCTCACTTTATTGTGATATAATAGTAAAAGGTTGTTTGACTATACTTTATAGTCATATGCAGCAAAATTTATAAAATGGAGGAAGTCAAAATGTTAGTTTCAGCAAAAGAAATGCTTGAAAAGGCTGTTGCAGGCGGATATGCCGTAGCGCAGTTCAACATCAATAACCTTGAGTGGACTAAGTCGGTTCTGCTTGAGTGTGAGGAATTAAAGACACCTGTTATACTCGGTGTATCTGAGGGCGCAGGTAAGTATATGACAGGCTTTAAGACAGTTTCAGCAATGGTTAAGGCTATGGACGAGTCTCTTGGAATTACTGTTCCTGTTGCACTTCATCTTGACCATGGTTCATATGAAGGAGCAAAAGCTTGTATAGAGGCAGGCTTTACATCTATTATGTTCGACGGTTCTTCACTTCCACTTGAAGAGAATATCGCTAAGACAAAAGAGCTTGTTGCTATCTGCAATGAAAAGGGTATCTCTCTTGAGGCAGAAGTAGGCGGTATCGGCGGAGAAGAAGACGGTGTTGTATCAACAGGTGAGTGTGCAGATCCTGAGGAGTGTAAGCAGATTAATGACCTTGGTGTTACAATGCTTGCATGTGGTATAGGTAATATTCATGGTAAGTATCCTGATAACTGGGCTGGTCTTCAGTTCAACGTACTTGAGAGCATCAAGGCTGTAACAGGTAATACTCCGCTCGTTCTTCACGGTGGTTCAGGTATCCCTGATGAGCAGATTAAGAAAGCAATCTCTATGGGTGTTGCCAAGGTAAATGTAAATACAGAGTGTCAGCTTGTATTTGCTGCTGCAACTCGTAAGTACATAGAGGCAGGCAAGGATCTTGAGGGTAAAGGCTATGACCCGCGTAAGCTTCTTGCACCTGGTGCTCAGGCAATCAGAGACGAAGTTAAGGACAGAGTTGCTGTATTTGGTTCAGCAGGTAAGGCCTAGAACTTTATTTGAAGACAACAAAGAAGATGCAGAGGCTTTGCTACCTCTGCATTTTCTTTAAAATTACAATAATAATGTTAAGAGGGAGCTAAAATGGCAGTTAATTATAATAATCAGGGTGGCAATAAGCCTGCAGAAAAAAAGAGCACTATAGTTTTAAGAATAATAGTATGCGGATTGTTTGCGGTGCTGCTTGTGGGTTTCGGTATTTTTAACCTTATAAAGCATGCAGACTATTATTTTGGCTCGGCAAAAAATATTGATGATATGCTTGCTGCGGGAAATGTAGAGAAGGATGAATATGTATCAATAGGCGTGGATGCGGTATTTGACTGGTATGCAGAGACAACACATAAGGTAAACGGTATACCTACAGGCAAAGAACAGCACTGTATTGTGTGGCTTAGTAATGGAGATATAATATCTCTTACGGTTAAAGGAAAGAAAAATTACAATAAGATAGATGAGATAATAGATGCAACCTGGGCTGCATGGGACGATGAAACAGGAATGACCGGTTTCCATACACCTGTTGTATTTGAGGGTAAAATTACAAATATA
>JAFTFE010000139.1 GCA_017449765.1 Lachnospiraceae bacterium
AGTAAAAAATGAAAAAGAATAAAAATCTATTTATTATAAAACTGATATGTATTTCATTTTTGCCGATGCTTGTATGTGCCTGCGGTAAAAAAGACAATACACCGGAGTTTTCAGACGACGGAATGTTGGTTAAGCTTTCGGCTACACCTAAGGATATTGAGGAGGAACCGTTTACATATACTACTAATATTGAGGTATATAGTGACGGAACAGTTAAAATATATGCAGATAATTTTTCGAAATGGTATGGCAAGGATGAGCCTGATGTAGAAGAATTGAAAATTGATGATTCAGAACTCGGGGAGATTAAACAGGCAATAGTTGATGAAGATTTGTATCATTTACATGAAGATGTGGGAAATAAAGACGGAATATCAGGGGTTGAAAAAAAACTTACTGTATATACTAAATCAGGTGAATATAGTGTATATGGTATAAACCCTTCAAATGTAAAATTTAATAAGGTGTATGATTTGATTTACGGATTAAGACGAGATGAGCTTGCTACATATATTCTTTATATCGAAGATATTCAAAAAAAGGGAAGTGTGGATGATATAGGCGTTACTATCGAAGATTCATGCGAGAAAATTTTATTTGACAACTCTGATATTAAGGATATATATATTGAGGATGTGTCTGTATATTCGGAGGAAGAGGATGAGGATTTACATGAAGATAATACCTCCAAATACAAGATTGTAATTGAATTGACAGATGAGAATGTGGAAAGCTTGTATGAGATGACAAAATATGCGGATAGTATGAATTATGTTGCGTTTAATCTGTATGTTGATAAATCGCTCAATATGATACTTTATACTGATGTACCTATTGAAGACGGTAAGATATATTCAAATAGTGATTATACGGAAGAGGCCGCCGAAAATGCGGCTGAAATGCTTGTTAATGAGTTAAAATGATAGTGTGACATTTATAAAATGATATTGACTTTTTTACTATCTTGGTTAAAATATATTAGTACTGTTATGTTTGGACAAAGTTGGAAAGTTGAGGAAGTTTTATGGATAAATTAAAAGCGGTCATTCTGGCAGCTGGCAAGGGAACAAGAATGAATTCAGATATGCCGAAGGTTATCCACAAGTGCGATAATCAGCCTATGGTGCATTACGTTATTAAAGCTGCAAAAGATGCAGGAGCTATGGATGTGTGCGTTATAGTTGGATATGGTGAAAACGAGGTTAAAAAGGCAATTTATGATGTGGTTGATTTTGTAACACAGGAGGAACAGCTTGGAACAGGTCATGCGGTGAAGTGTGCGAAGGATTTCATCGGTACAGATGGAGATGTGCTTGTGCTGTGTGGAGATACACCACTTATAACAGGAGATACACTTACGAAATTAGTTGAGTTGCACAAGAAGCTGGCAAATGGTGTTACGGTGCTTTCTGCCATAGTTGATGATCCGACGGGATATGGCAGGATAATAAGAGATGAACAGAATGGTTTTGTTAAAATTGTTGAACAAAAGGATGCTGACGAGGAAGAACTGGCTGTAAAAGAGATAAATTCCGGTATGTATATTTTCAATGCAGAGGCGCTTTCTGCAAGTCTTGAGCTTTTAAGTAATGATAATGCAGCGGGAGAATATTATCTGACTGATACAATTGCCATAATCAAAAAGATAGGTCTAAGAGTTTCTGCTATGGCACTTTCCGGAAATGCTGTCGATGATATTAAGGGTGTGAACACCATAGAACAGCTTGAACAGGCGACTGCCATAATGCAGAATAGGTCCGGTCAGAATTAAAGGTAGGTCTATGAAGATAATTGCAGGACTTGGAAATCCGTCTAAGGAATATTATGGTACAAGGCATAATGTCGGGTTTTCGGTTATATATAATATAAGTGATAATTATAATATAAGTGTAGACACTAAGAAGCATAAAGCTCTTATTGGAAAGGGTATTATAGAGAGTGAGAAGGTAATTCTTGCCATGCCTCAGACTTTCATGAATCTTTCGGGTGAAAGCATAAGGGAATTACTTGATTATTACAAATGTTCAAATGAAGATTTAATTGTCATATATGATGATGTAAGTCTTGATGTCGGTAAACTCAGGATAAGGAAAAAGGGAAGTGCCGGCGGACATAACGGTATAAAGAATATCATCCGGCACTTAGGGACAGATGTGTTTACAAGGATAAAAGTCGGAGTCGGTGAGAAGCCTGCGAAGATGGATTTGGCAGATTATGTATTAGGAAGATTCTCAAGTGAGGAACAGCCTGTTATAAGAGATGCTGCCGACCGGGCAAGGGAGGCAGTCAGCGTTATTATAAAAGAAGGCGCAGATTCTGCCATGAATAAATTTAATTAAATATTGGAGGTTCTTAATATGCAGGCACTTATTGCAGCATTTAAGGAAGAACCGGGATTTACAGAGCTGATAGATAACATACATCATAATAATTATCCTGTTCACATATGGGGATTGGATAAGCATGTTGAGCCTCTTGTGGCGAAAGCCGTATCAGATGACACGGGGGCGGATTTGAAGCTTATAATTACATATGATGAGCGGCGTGCAAGAGAGCTTGTATCTGATTATAAGCTGTATGACAGGGATGTGTATTATTATCCTGCAAAGGACGCTCTTTTTTATTATGCGGATATACACAGTAATGATACGGTTAAGGAAAGACTTGAGATAATAAGACATATTATAATGGGTGACAGTATAACGGTCGTAACGACTATAGAAGGCTTGATGGATAAGCTGCCGCCGATTAACCATATCAGGGATAATGTATATACGCTTAAGCTTAATCAAAGTGTTGATGTTAAAAAACTATCAGCAAAACTTATAACTCTCGGCTATGAGAAAACTACAATGGTTGAAGGACACGGGCAGTTCTCAGTAAGAGGCGGAATAATTGATATATTCCCAATTACTGAGGAGTGCCCTTATCGAGTTGAACTGTGGGGAGATGATATTGATTCAATAAGAAGCTTCGATGTGGAAAGCCAACGCTCTATAGAAGAGACAGATGAAATAAGTATCTATCCTTCCTGTGAGATGGTTCTAACGGAAGATAGGATAGAAAAAGGACTTGCAGGGATAGAAAAGGAGCATAAGAAACAGGCTCAGAAGCTTAAGAAAGAATTTCGTACGGATGCTTATGCAAGACTCAATAAGATGGTTGAAGCTGTTAAGGAGGAATTAAAGGAATTTAATTCCACTATGGGCTTAGACAGTATGGTTGAGTTTTTTTATGATGAGACAGTTTCTTTTTTGGATTATTTCGCTGATGATACGGATATATTTATTGATAATCCTGATAAGGTATATCGTCAGGCGGATGTATATACTACGGAATTTGCTTTTTCCATGACAGGCAGACTGGAAGGCGGATATATTCTTCCGAAGCAGGCAGATGTCTTATATGAGGGTAAACATATTATAGCAAGACTATGTGAGAGAAAGCTTGTGCTTATCTCAGAAATATACGCTGCACAAAGGGGCTGGAAGGAAAAGAAGAATATTAAGATAGATACGGCAGGGCTTATAAGTTATAACAACAGCTTTGAGAATCTTATGTCTGATATAGAAAGATGGAAGAAGAAAAAGTATAAGGTTATTATTCTGTCTCCGTCCGGTACAAGGGCAAGAAGGATAGTAAAGGACTTAAATGACAATGAGATAACTGCATATTTTTCCGAAAAGGGTGACAGGAAGCTTAAAAGCGGTGAGGTGATGGCTTCTGTCGGACGTGTGGAAACAGGTTTTGAAATACCTTCATGCAAGTTGGTTGTAATAAGTGAAAGCGATATTTTCACGGCAAAAGAGATTAAGAAGAAGAGGAAGACCTCGCGTTATCAGGGAGATAAGATCAGCAGCTTCTCGGATGTAAGTGTAGGTGACTACGTAGTACATCAAAATCATGGTGTAGGTATATACCGGGGTATAGAAAAGGTTGAAACAGATGGGCGCCTTAAGGATTATATAAGTATTGAATATGATAAAGGAAGCAAGCTTTTTATACCTGTTGAGCAGCTTGATATGATTGGAAAGCTTTCAGGTAAAGAAGGTGTAAAGCCTAAGTTAAATAAGCTGGGCGGTACAGATTGGGAGAAGGTTAAGCAGCGTGTAAGGGGCCATGTTGATGATATTGCGAGAGAGCTTATAGAACTTTATGCCAAGAGACAGACTTCGCATGGCTTTAAATATTCGGAGGATACTGTATGGCAGAGTGAATTTGAAGAACTATTTCCTTACGAAGAAACCATTGACCAACAGAAAGCCATAGATGAGACCAAGAGAGACATGGAAAGTGAAAGAATTATGGATAGGCTAATCTGTGGAGATGTTGGTTTTGGTAAGACGGAGATTGCTATAAGAGCTGCGTTTAAAGCGGTTCAGGATAATAAGCAGGTCGCTTACCTTGTGCCTACAACTATTTTAGCGGAGCAGCATTATAATACATTTAAGGAGAGAATGAGTAACTTTCCCGTAAATGTCAGAATGCTGTCAAGGTTCTGTACGCAGAAGGAGATAAAGCAGATATTAAATGAGTTAAAAACCGGTACGGTAGACATAGTCATAGGTACACACAGGCTTTTGTCAAAAGATGTGGAATTTAAGAATCTCGGATTGCTTATCATAGATGAGGAGCAGAGATTCGGTGTAAAACACAAGGAACAGATTAAACAGATGAAGGTCAGTGTTGATGTTCTTACACTTACTGCTACGCCTATACCGAGAACTCTTCATATGAGTATGGTAGGACTTCGTGATATCAGTCTGCTTGAAGAACCGCCTATAGACAGAATGCCTATTCAGACATATATTATGGAATATGATATAGAGTTTGTGAAAGAGGCAATTAACAGGGAACTTAATCGTAACGGACAGGTTTATTATGTATATAACAGAGTCAATACGATTGAGGATATAACGGCAAGATTACGTGCGGTAATACCTGATGCGAGGATTGAATTCGCACACGGCAAGATGAACGAGCGTGAGCTTGAAGAGATAATGCACAGGTTTATCAATAAGGAGGTAGATGTCCTTGTTTCTACCACTATAATAGAAACAGGCCTTGATATACCGAACGTTAATACAATAATTATCCATGATGCGGATAAATTTGGACTTGCACAGTTATATCAGCTAAGAGGGCGTGTAGGAAGAACCAATAGAAGTGCTTATGCCTTCCTGTTATACAAACGCGATAAGATAATCAAAGAAGTAGCTGAGAAAAGACTTAAAGCCATAAGAGAATTTACTGAGCTTGGTTCGGGTTATAAGATATCCATGAAGGACCTTGAAATACGAGGTGCAGGTAATCTGCTCGGACAGGAGCAGTCGGGCAATATCGAGGCGGTAGGTTATGATTTGTATTGTAAGATGTTAAATGATGCGATAAAACGTCTTTCCGGGGAAGAGGAAAAACCGGATTTTGTAACCTCGATAGAGCTTCCGGTAGAGGCATATATACCTGAAACATATGTAAAGAGTGAATTTGTAAAATTAGATTTATATAAACGTATCTCAAAATGTAACACAAGAGAGGAAAATGATGCTATAATAGAAGAAGTGCGTGACAGATTCGGCGAGCCGCCAAAAAGCTTTTTCCGACTTTTGGATATTGCATATCTTAAGTCGATGGGACATAATAACTATATAACGGATATTAAATACTTAAATGATGAGGTTATGTTCGTAATTATGCCTACAGCTCCCGTACACACCGAAAAAATCGATGTATTATTAAAGAAATACAAGGGAGAGATGAGGTTTGTGGCTGACAAGAATGCAGGTTTCAGGCTTAAAGCGTCGAAACTTATTCAGGAGGAATTGTTAGAAAAGGTGGAAGCTGCCTTGGATGACATTAAGATACTGTATGATGAATAATCTATAAGGGAGGTACTTATAGTGAAGAATAGGATATTGAGTTTATTACTATTGGGTATAATTCTTGTAACCGGTATATCCGGCTGTACCAAGCGCTCAGTCGATGAAAACGATATAAAGGATGATAAGGTTGTATTTCAATATGGCAGTAATATAGTTACAAAAGCGGAAGTTTATGTGTATATCAATACGATCAAGGAACGCTATGAGAGTCAGTATGGAGATGAGGTGTGGGCTTTGGCTCTTCCTGATGCAGACTCTGATGAGATATCAATGGTGGACCTGACAAAACAGGAAGTTGTAGAGGAAATAATTAAGGTCAAAACCTTGTATGCTCATGCGGATGATTTTGATATAACTCTTACCGAAAAAGAAAAATCCGATATAGAAGAAAAGGCAAAAAGTTTTTATGATGGTCTTACGGATAATGAAAAACTTGATATGAGTCTTACTAATGATAAGATAATACAGATACTTACCGAGAATGCAATCGCTAAAAAAGTTGAAGATAAAATATTAGAAGATAATCCGATAGAAATATCTGACGAACAGGCAAGAATGACAACTTTTTATGATATGTATTTTGATTGTTATGATATTGCGGAAGACGGAAGTATAGTTCCTTATGATAAAGAAAAAAGAAGTGAGCAGTATGAAAAAGCTCTGGCAGCATGCAGTACGCTTGCTACTGCTGTGCTGGATGATGATGAAGAAGCTGAGAGTATAGAAAAATTATCAGAATACTATAAACTTGAGCATTCAAAGACACAGACTATGGCGCCTGAGGATATACTTGAAACATACGGAGAGGATATATATAATCTTCTTTATTCTATGAAAAACGGAGAGTATAGTACCGTTGTTGAAAGTGAATACGGTTATCATGTATTTCAGATGATTGCGCTTACCGATATTGATGAGACTGCTGCAAGGAAGGCTCAGATGACTCAGAATGCCATAGATGATATGCTGTCAGATACCATATCAAAATGGCAGAAAGAGATTGATAAGGATTTTACTTATCCTGACTCAGTAAATATGGATGTATATGATACTATTGAATTAAAATCAGAATAATTTTTTATGTATAATTCATAGATATTTTAAGATAATAATAATTAAACCGGCGATTACAGACTTAATTTTGTAATCGCCATTTAAATTAGATTATCAGGAGGAATATCTATGTGGGGATTTATAATAGCACTTATATCCGGAGCGCTTATGAGTGTTCAGGGAGTTTTTAATACAGGAGTGACCAAGCAGACATCTACATGGCTTGCATCAGCATGGGTTGCTCTGTCGGGATTTGCAGTTGCATTTATATTGTGGCTTATATTTGAGAGAAACCAGGCAGGTATTATGTCACTTGCTAAGGTTGATGATAAATACATGCTCTTGGGAGGTGTGATTGGTGCGTTTATTACGTGGACGGTCATAAAAAGTATGGCGTCGCTTGGACCTGCTAAGGCAGTTTTACTGATTGTTATATCACAGCTTCTGGTTGCATATGTAATAGAGCTTATAGGACTTTTTGGTGTAGAGAAAAGTGCATTTGAATGGACAAAACTCATAGGAATTATAATAGCCTGTGTCGGATTTATAGTTTTTCAATGGCAAAAATAATTGTAAAAAATTATTAAAACTATTGTAATATTTAGAAAAGTTATGTAAAATGATGTAAGTGTTTTATAATAGCAATATGGGATAACAGACAGATGGTATACCTTTTTATTTGTTTATATAAAGAGGTGTATTATATGAAGAATAAATTAATATTTGTAATAACTCTGATGCTTTGTCTGATGATTTCCGCCTGCGATAAAGGCGGCGGATATATTGTTACAGGCAGTGATGAAGAAGAGACTTCTGCAGAGTCAGAAGAAAAAACCGAAGAAGCGGGTTATAAGGTGTCGGATAATAATACGGCTGTATATGTATGTGGAGCGGTAGTTAATCCGGGAGTGTACAGATTTGATACAGAGGTTATCAAGGAAGAAGCCGTAGCAGCTGCAGGAGGCTTCGCAGAGGGAGCTTCAAGGGAATATATTAATCTGGCTGAGCATGTAACAGATGGTGAGCAGATATATGTTCCGTATGAAAGTGAACTTGAGGTATCATTTGCTTATGGTATACAGGATTATAGCATAGGACAGACATATGACGGAGTATATTCAAACGACGGAAGGCTTAATATTAATAAGGCTTCGAAAGAGGATTTTATGACTCTTGCAGGTATCGGAGAAGTGAAGGCAGAGGCTATAGTAGCCTATAGAGATGAGCACGGAGCATTTAACAGTGTTGAAGAGATTATGAATGTAGATGGCATCAAAGAAGGTGTCTATAATAATATTAAAGACAATATTACTCTGAATTGAGGTTGAAGCTATGAAGAATGTTTTGGTAGTCGATGATGAAAAATCAATAGTAAAAGGTATCAAATTTTCACTTGAACAAGACGATATGTCGGTTGACGTAGCTTATGACGGTGAGGAAGCTGTTAATAAGGCTAAGGATAATAAGTATGATATTATACTGCTTGATATAATGCTTCCGAAGTACACCGGGCTTGAAGTGTGCCAGATGGTAAGGGAATTTTCGGATGTGCCTATTATTATGCTTACAGCAAAGGGCGATGATATGGATAAAATACTTGGTCTTGAGTACGGTGCAGATGACTACATAACTAAGCCTTTTAATATACTTGAGGTAAAGGCAAGAATAAAGGCTATCTTAAGAAGAAACAGTAAGGTTTCATCTGCGGAAGAAAGCAGTAAGACGGTTGAGGCTAAGGGACTTAAGATAGATATGGACAGCCGACGTGTATATATAGAGGACAAGGAAGTAAATCTTACAGCCAAGGAATTTGACCTGATATATCTGTTGGTTACCAATCCTAATAAGGTTTATTCCAGAGACCAGCTTTTAAACATTATTTGGGGAGCGTCTTATCCGGGAGATGCCCGAACGGTTGATGTACATGTTAGAAGACTTAGGGAGAAGATAGAGAAAACTCCTGCAGAACCACAGTACATACATACAAAATGGGGCGTCGGCTATTATTTTTCATAAAGCTTATATAATTCGTTTTTAATATCATCATTAGCAAAAGAAATTTCAATGCTGTTTGCATAAAGCTGCATTAAGGTTTCTTTTGCTATATTAAATTTATCAATTATAAATTCATATTCTTTAGTCATGGTTGTACCGCTTACTGTTCGATTGTCTGTATTAAGTGTAGCTAAAAGACCATACTCAAGAAATTCATTGAGAGGATAAGCTTCTCCTTCTTTTACAGCTTTTGTCTGATAATTGGATGTAGGACAAAGCTCAAAGCCTATGCGTTTGTTTTTGCATTTTTTCATAAGTGAACTATCTTTGGAAAGTGCTATACCGTGTCCGATTCTTTTGGCACCGGCCTCTACGGCAATCCTTATATTATCGGCACTTCCACATTCACCGGAATGAATAGTATATGGTATGTTGTATTTATTCATAGCATTAAAAAGATAAGTAAATAAGTTGTTTGGATAACCGGCTTCATTTCCTGCAAGATCCATGGCGCATAAACCGTTACCGATATAATCAAGACCTGATTTGAGCATATTAAGATTTTGCTCTTCGCTGTGATTTCTCATTGCACAAGCGATAATATTTGAATATACGCCGTATAGCTTTTGACCTTCTTTACATCCTTTGATTGCAGCTTCGTATATTTTCCGGTAGTTAAGTTCCTCATTAAGACTTAGTGTCGGAGCGAAGCGTATTTCGATGTAGCTTACGTTGTCCTCTTTTGCCTGCTTTATAAGATCTGTTACGGCGGCAGTTATATTCTCCGATGTCTGAAGACAGGATACCGGCAGGTCGAATTTTGTCAGATACTCCGCGAGACTTTGACAGTTATAAGGCGCAGTAAGCTCATCGTTGTTGACATTTCTTCCGAGGCATTCGGATATAAATTCAGAGCTTAATGAGCCGTCTAAGTGACAGTGTAAATCTATCTTAGGAAGTGAGTTCATGCAGTTATCTCCTTTATGAAAAAATATGTATGTTTAAGTTGTTTCTACAGTTAATTATATTATTTGGTGAGCTGTTTAACAAGTAGCTTGAAGAAGAAAAATAAGTATGATAAAATGAGCTTTGCGCCGGGATGCGCTTGCGGAGATCGGCATAAAGCGAAAAAAACATCGAGCCGACAGGCGAGATGATAAAATGAGCTTTGCGCCGAGATGAAAAAATGAGCTTTGCGCCGGGATGCGCTTGAAGTAAGGATTATTATAAAAACGGAGAAAAAATGTGAAGGGATTTTCTGTAAAAAAAGATAAAATCAGTCTTAAGGCATTTATAACGGTAGCTATTATTCTGACTGTTTCTGTCTTATTATGGTTTTTTACAATTACATCAAGATATGTGCAGCTTTCGCAGTACAAAAAGCAGATTATAGATGATGCGGACAGGAATACAGATATTATCGCAGAAGTTTTAAAAGCTGATGAGGAGACGGATTCATATGTTAGAATGCTGTCAGAGGTTTATGATGGACGAGTGCTTGTAATTGATTCGGATTATAGGATAATCAAGGATTCAAAAGGAAGAAATCTTGATGCATTTATCGTTAGTGAAAAAATAATTAATGCCATGACAGGCATTGATACACATTATGTATATGAGGAAGACGGATATTTTCGTTTTATTAAGCAGGTAAGGTCATCTTCCGGAGAAGTGGAAAATCTTATTATAGTCCATATCTCCAATAAGAATATGAATGAAATAATGGATGATATGGATGAGATACAGAGAATAATATTTTTTGTGCTCGTGATTATATGTATTGTATTTGCTGTATTAATTAGCAGAATAAGTGTGAGGGATATAAGGTATATTAATAATCAGATAGATATTCTTCAAAACGGGAATTTGGATAAGCCTATCGAGGAAAAAGGTTTTAAGGAGTACAGAAATCTTATCGAGAATTATAATGAGACAATCGAGACACTTGCGAAGATTGATACGAGTCGACAGGAATTCGTATCAAACGTGTCACACGAGCTTAAGACTCCTATAACATCTATGAAGGTGCTGGCTGATTCCTTGGTGCAGAATGAAAACGCCGATCTTAATATGTATAAGGAATTTATGAGTGATATCGTGGATGAGATAGACAGAGAGAGCAAGATAATAAACGATTTACTTACGCTTGTAAAGATGGATAAGGATTCATCGCAGATGAACATATCCGAGGTGAGTGTGAATGACCTTTTGGATGTTATACTTAAGAGGGTTACTCCGATTGCCGAGCAAAGAAATATTGAGATTACATATGAGAGTTTTCGTGATGTAGAGGCAGAAGTTGATGAGGTTAAGCTTAGTCTGGCATTGTCTAATATCATTGAAAATGCAGTCAAATATAATATTGATAACGGATGGGTAAAAGTATCACTCAATGCTGACCATAAGTTTTTCTATGTCAAGGTCGCTGACTCGGGAGTAGGTATTCCGGATGATAGTAAGGCACATGTATTTGAGAGGTTTTACAGAGTGGATAAGGCCAGGAGCCGTGACACCGGAGGTACCGGTCTTGGACTTGCAATTACCAAAAATGTAATTGGTATGCATAGTGGAACGATAAAACTTTACAGTGAGTCCGGAGTGGGAACGACATTTACTATTAAAATACCTCTTAAGCATGCTTGAGATAATCTTTGTTTGATTAGTATTTGATAAAGATTTGGGAGTAAACTATGAAAAGATTATGTATTCTGATGTTTGTCATGATATTATGCATGACAGGCTGTGGAAAAAATGAGGAACTTGATACAGAGAAAAGCGGTACTGAGATAACCGCGCCCGAAGCTACCATGGTTTATATTTATTATCCGGATAAGGACAGGGTTGCTGTGGCAGATGAAAGATATCAGCTTAAGCAGCCGGACTCTACCGCTGCATCCATAGAGGAGATAATGGCAAATATTACGAAGTATATAGAGGACAGGCTCACATATGGTATATATATGCTTGATTCCGAAAATGCTTTGACTCTTGAATTTACTCTGACAGATGAATATGACAAGGAATATTATCTCTTGGCGAAGTCTGCTGTTTCAAGAACCTTATTTCAGCTTCCGGATATAAGTGAGATAAAAATTGTATTATACGCAGGAGATAAGACTGTTGTATCGGAAGAGGTACTAAACAGAGATTCTATATATTATTATGATGAGGATGTCGTAGACTAACCCCATAATTCAAAGGAGAATTAAAAACTGAATGAAAAGACCTATGTTTTGGGCAGTGATTTACTTTGCACTTGGAGAGGTCGTGTATGTATGCGTCAAAACAGTAGTCTTAACAGGCATAATTATGATTATGCTTATTTGTTGTGCCTGGCTGTGTATAAACACAGGAAGAATTAAGAGGATAAAGCTTTGTGCTGTCCTCTTTATTTTTATGCTGCTTGGATATGTCAATACTGCTGTCAGAGATTATGACAGACGTTACGATATTGATGGTATTGATGGTTGTTATATAAAGGTGGATGCAACGGTTTATAAGATAGATACCGGAAGCGAAGGCGTTAATTTATATTTAAAAACGGATAATGCGTTAAATGTGATTGTATTTAATCAGGAGGATAAATTCAGACTTGGTGACAGGGTAAATATAAAGGGAACTCTTAATGCGTTTGAACAAAACAGTAATGCAGGCTGCTTTGATTTTAAGAGGTTTTATAAAAGCAGAAATATAAGTTTAAGTGTCAAAAATTGTGAGATAGAAATTTTGTCACATAATGACGGTTTGTATTATGATTATTTGAATTTCCTGCTTGGACTTAAGAAGGATATAAAGTATAAACTTAGGATTATTACAGGTGCAGAGGAAGGTACGGATAAGGCTCCGGAGGATGGTTCTGATGTGGAAATCTTCGGAATATACAGTGGTATTCTGCTTGGAGACAGGAAGGATATAGATGATATTACCCTGCTTGATTACCGCAATAGCGGAATTGCGCATATACTTGCCATATCGGGACTTCATATATCACTTTTATTCACAATATGCTTCGGACTCCTTAAAAAAATTGGAATAAACAGGTATGCAGCAGGCGGAGCGTCATTTATCATAATCTTCTCGTATGCAATAATGTCGGGATTAAGTATGTCAACATTAAGAGCCCTTATTATGATAGTTATATCCATGATAGCCATATATACGGGTGAGACTTACGATATGCCGATATCACTTGCTGTAGCACTTATTATTATTCTTTTGTATCAGCCTTTTCGAATATATGACGGAAGCGTGATACTCAGTGTGACGGCGGTATTTGGAGTGTGCGTGGGGAATCATCTGATAAGATATGTAAAGCGCACGAGATTCTACAGACAGGGAAAGACGTTCAAGAAAAGAATTGTTTTTACGCTGATTAATTCATTTATTATATCTATATCGGTAAATCTGATTATGTTTCCGGTTATGATTTATACATATCATGAGATTACGCCTTACGGATTCCTGCTTAATCTGATTGTTATTCCTCTTATGACAGTTGTGGTTTTGTCCGGAGCAGTTGCAATTATAGTATCATATATTTATATTCCGGCAGCATCTTATATAATCCTGATTGGGAAAGTGGTCTTAAAGTTTTATGATGTTATATGTGATGTAACATATAAGCTTCCGTTTAACACAATAAACATAGGTCATATCAGACTGTATCAGGTTTTGATTTACTATCTGTGGATAATTGGATTTCTTGTTTTGTTTAATAAAAAATTAACGAGAAAAATCAGAGAAAGGATATATCATATAACGCATGTGTGGCTTACGCATAAAGGCTGGTTAAGACTTTGTGTATCGACTGTCATAGTTGTATCGGCGTTTGTTTGGATATTCCTTGGATTTACATATGTTAAAAGCCTTGATGAGATTGTTATATGTGCAGATGTGGGACAGGGAGACGGTATATTTATCAGAACCGATTCGGGAATGAATATTGCCATAGACGGCGGTTCAACTTCGGAGGAAAAGCTTGGACAGTACACCATATCGCCCATGCTCAAATATTATGGTATGGCGCATATAGACTACTGGTTTATCTCCCATACGGATATGGATCATATAAGCAGTCTTCTGTATATTCTTTCTATGGGCAGGCGCTCAGGGATTACCATAGACAATATCGTCTTGTCATCACATATGAGAGGAGAAGAAAATTGTGAAAATTTAATTGAGTTGGCGGAAATCTGTGGCGTAAATATCCTTTATATGAAAGCGGGAGATTATCTGTATGATGATACATACCGTATTACCTGTGCTCACCCTGATGATATATATGTGACGGAAGATATTAATGATTATTCGTTGTGTCTTAGCTATGTATCGGATGATTTTACGGTACTATTTACCGGGGATATGGGCAATAATTCTATAGAATATATGCTTGGCAATGAAAGGGAGTATCTGTATGACGCATACGGAATTATCAAGGTTCCGCATCATGGTTCAAAGAATTCGGCAGATAAAATGCTTTATGAGAATATTAAAATCTATTACGCTGTTATATCCTGTGGTAAAAACAATCGTTACGGACATCCGCATGATGAGACAATTAAGCTCTTAGAAAAGTATGGGATTAAAATATACCGGACAGATGAGGATGGCGGAATTGTCTTCCGGGAAACTGCCCCCGGGGACGGGGGTTGGGGGCTAAAATGAAAATGCCCCGTCCCTAGCGGCAACTTGAAAAAATATATATGGTGTTGTAAAATGATAATCAATATAAAAACAAACGGGTGTAAGATATGGCGTATAACAGCAAGAAAGCCAAACCTAACGGTATGGCGGTTATAAATGAGCATATAAAAGAGAATAAGTTCAGTAATGTATATGTATTAACAGGTGACGAGAGGTATCTCGTGCTGCAATACAGGGACAAGCTTATAGGTGCATTGATAGACAGAAATGATACTATGAATTTTTCGCTATTCAGAGATGATAGTATAGTGGAGGATGAGATAGTATCTATAGCTGATACTATGCCTTTTTTTGCTGAAAAGCGCGTTATTGTTATAGAGGAAAGCAATTATCTTAACAAGAAAAACAGTGATAAGATATATAATACTTTACAGAATCTCCCTGAGTCGAGTGTGATTATCTTTGTTGAAAGTCAGATTGACGGAAGAAATAAATTGTTTAAGCTTGTATCTGAGAATGGAACGATAGCATATTTTGATACGCCTGATAATCAAACCCTGATAAAATGGGTTAGAGGATTATTTTCACAAGATAATATAGCTATCGAAGAAGCTGCCGTGTATAAGTTGCTTGAGAACACAGGCAATGATATGAACAGGATTGCAACTGAGGTTGAGAAGATAAAATGTTATGGATTGGATAAGGAACGAATAAGTCTTGCAGATGTAGATGCTTTAAGTACAGATGCTGTAGAAGATAAAATATTCGAAATGATAGATGAGATAACCAAGAAGAATAAATCGAGGACGTTAAAGCTGTATGATGATTTAAAATACTTAAAAACGGATGCCATGAGTATACTGGCTCTCATAACCAACCAATACAACAGGCTGCTTAAGACGTCTGAAGTGCTTGTAAGAGGAAATGATGTAAGACAGGTTACCTCCATATTAAAAACCCAGGACTGGATTGCAAAAAAATACATAGCTTTGTCGAAGAATTATACAACAAGACAGCTTCTTGAATGTGTGAATCTATGTGTTGATACTGATAATGCGATAAAGACAGGCCGTATGAAAAAGGATCTTGCGGTAGAAATGTTGATACTTAAATTGATGGCATAAAAAGCTTATGCATCTCGCCTGACGGCTCGGTGTACGGCTTTCGCCGTATAAAATAAAAAAAGAAGGCAAGTTAGTGAGTGCGAGCACTCAAACCTGTCTTCTTTTTTATTTTGCATTGGCTCAATGCTATGCCATCTTGTTTACGGCTAAAGTTAATCTTGAAATCTTTCTTGAAGCATTGTTCTTGTGGTATACACCCTTAGAAGCTGCTTTACTGATTTCTGAAGTTGCAGCAGTAAGTGCTGTCTGTGCAGCTGCCTTATCGCCTGCAGCGATAGCTGCCTCAACTTTCTTGATATAAGTTTTAACTTTTGACTTGATAGTCTTGTTTCTTAAAGTCTTAGTCTCAATTACTTTGATTCTCTTCTTAGCGGATTTGATATTAGCCAAATCAGACACCTCCATAAAAAATATAAAACAATATGTATAAAATTTATAAATTCTTACCGGTCAAGACACGAACGACATACCCACACCACCAGATATATCGGACCAGTTAAAATTTTTACGTTATTACAAACACGCAATAGATAGAATAACAAAAAGATTTTTATATGTCAAGATTTAATTGATTTTTTTTGAGGAATACTAAAATTTTCGCCACCAACCCCCGTCCCCGTGGTCAACGCGTCCCTAACCCCCGTCCCTCAGGGCATTGTGAGGTGAGACTGACATAACGAAGGTATTGCTGCCTATGTTCCATTTGACAGGAGTATAGTAAATGTCTACGTCATTCTTTATATGCTTGTTATATCTTGAAATATTGGTTGTCTTGCTGTTCTTGTATAAAGGACAGTCGCTGCAAGGTGAGCTCTCATCAGATATGCATCTGAAGCACTTTGCGCCTATAGCAATATTTGGATAGTATTCATGACTTATATCGTTGCAATATACGACATCATAGGTATCCTTATCAATTATAATCATAGGTGTCTGAACGATGTTAAATATCTGTATAGTGTCCTCCCTTAAGAATGATAAGGTGTTCTGTGCCTGTTTAGTGCAGATGGCTTCTGCAAGTATTTTAAATAATATATTAAATCCTGATATTTTGTCAGAATTCCAATCGGCTTTCGTGTTCATTGAATAAAATGCTACAAAACCGATAAGTTTGCCGTTTAGTCTTATCTCTGACTGTATCAGTTTTCTTACGCCCTCGTAATACGGATTAAGATTAGGGAAGTTAAGTTTTATAACCGAAGTGTCCGAGAAGTAGGTTATGCCGGATGTCCCCATAGCATTAAGCTCCTCAAATATGGCAGCAGGAGTATGCTGCTTCTTGGCCATATCATTAGCTATACCGTCTGCACACCACTGGTGGGTACAGTCTACGAAATTCTTACCCGAACCATATTCAAATATGCTTATCTTGTCTATCTCATATGCAGTTCCAATCAGATTGAGTGCTTTTTCTATGCTGCTGTATGTATTGCTGTTTGTAAATAAGGTGGACAAAACTTCATTTATAAGGTTGTTGTCTTCGCTTTTTCTGCGGTCATTCTTATACTGAACTCGCACCATATCCTCCTGATAGCAATAATAACTGTTTTTGCCGCTCAGCTTGACCTGATAAAGCGACATATCAGCGTGCTCTATCAGAACATCCAGAGGAATCTGTTCATTAGTAGGAGATATACCTATACTTAGAGTAACCTTAGGTGAATTTGCACTTCCCGGATAGAGCTTCGAGATATCCGATAATATGAATTTGGCTTTTTCAAATGCAACATTCATATCCAGTATATTACTTAAATAAAGACAGAATTCGTCGCCGCCGAGCCTGCCTGCGAAACCGTAATCTCCCGCATATCTTTTTAATGTATTGGCGATAGAAATAATAACCTCATCGCCCATCAGATGTCCGTAGGTGTCATTTATGTTTTTGAAGTCGTCTATATCAACGAGCATAAGTACATCATTTGAATTACCGTCCAATTCCCGTAAGCTTGCTTTGATGCGGCTTTCGTTTGTCACCTTATTAAAGAGTCCTGTCATCAGATCGGTCTCGGCCTTTGCAATAAGATTCTGCTGCTCAAGCTTCTGTGCATGTATATTTCTGAGAAGACCTATAACCCGTATAGGATTTTCTTCCTCGTCATATATGGTTGAGAATATGGAGAAATACCATTGATAACCGCCGTTTTTGGTGTTGAGTTTAAATTCTGTTGAATGATACTCTGTGCCCATTTTTGCAAGGTTAAATAATTCTTTTACCGTATCCTTGCTTTCATAAGCAACAAGTCCGGATTTTGTCATGTTCTCAGCAGGATTTTGTATTATTGAATCACCTTCAAATATATGATTGAATTTGTCTGCGAATTTGATGGTATCGGTTGCTATGTCATACTCATACGGAAGTTCTTCGGATATATCGGATATTATGTGATATTTCTGTTCTTCTATAGCTGCTTTCATTTCTGCTATCTTAAGATTGGATATATCGGACATAACTATATTAACGACAGGGAATCCTTCGGCTGTCTCGCCGGCTCTGGCAAAGACGGCATTTACCCATTTTAAACTATCGTCGGAGCATTTAATCCTATAATTAACTATAGTGGATTGTTTGTCTTCGGTAAGATCCGCCAAAGCATCTATGACGGTGGCAAGATCCTGACTTAAGATTATGGACAGGGTGTTCCTGCCGTATTTTTCCTTGTAGGTTTTCTCTGAATATCCGCACATATTGAAGAAATAATTATTTGCCCAGATAAGACTTAAATTGTTGTCCAGAAGGTGCTTGCTGACACCGCTCGGTACTGTGTTTGCAAATATCTCCAGGTCGGTCTTTGCCTGCTTCGTCTGGCTTGCGGCATTCTCAAGATTTGTTATATCGGTTAATATGCATTGTATTACCTCTCTGCCGTCATTTAAAGAAAAAGTCTGACCGCTGCATAGAGTGGTAACAGTCTTGCCTGTCTTGGTTTTAAGTTTGCTCTGGAAACTAATCATATTCGAAATGCTGAGTTGATAATTGATAGAGGAGATTATCTTATCAAAATCATCCCTAAAAAGTTTATCAAGGGTAGTAAAGCCTCCTGATAATTCACGTGGAGTATATTCGGACATAAGACATAAGCCCTGGTCAAAATCCAAGATTCTGTAAGGCTCTTTTATCTCAAGTATAAAGGCTGCAACCTTATTTTGACTTATAAGTTTGTCCCTCTCCATAGCTATCCCCCGACATCTATATATAAAAATTATATCACGCTGCAAATATGTGTGGCAAGTAAAATTATCTTAAAGCTTGCTTTACAGATTTGGAGATAAATGGTACAATCAATAATATATTATGTACGAGAGTTGGAAGTTATGGATAGATACAAAAAGTATTCATTAGGAGCGACGATATGTGTCGCTTTGTTTATAATAAGCTTCGCCTTCTGCGTGCTTTGTATGAATAAAACAGTATATGATAAATGCTTGGATAAAAGCGGATTGCAGATTGAAGCAGATGCTGCTTCTGATACGGCAGCAGAAGAAACGGTATATGAGATTAAGGATTTTGAGGCGAAGGCTAATTTTGATAAATTAAGTGATGATTTTAAATCATTCTTCAAGAATAAATACGAGCTTATCGGATTTGAATTAGATGAGTTTAATGTGGATAGATTAAATCATATAAAGGGCTTTTACAGATTGGCGTGGCTTATGACAGTCATAACCTTCATAGGTATGATTTACAGCTTTATTACATTGTCAAAGAGGCGTATGTTTATGCCCTTTTTGTATGGTGGAGTGTTGGCGGCTTTTCTTACTTCATTAAATGCTTTTTTGTTCATAAGGTCGGATAGGGAATTCTGGGCAGCTGCACGAAATATGGTTTTAAGTGCTGACTATAGCTATTTCAGTGATAAGGATATTCTGTTAAAGATATTACCGCCGGAGTATGCTAAGTGGATGGCTGTTACTTATATTATGCTTGTGGCTGTACTTATTCTGATTATGATTTTGGTAAGGTGGTTTATACTATACTTAGGAAGACCGCACAGATTTTGATTCTTAACGGATGCTAAAATATATATTATGGAGGTTTTTGAATGAACGAGAGATTGGAAAACTGGGTAAACTGGGTGCTGTATGATGAGCTTGCTGAGGGCAAGATAAATGCACCGAGACACATTCTGGGAATACATGATTATGGAGAGGGACAGGTTATAACCGTATACAGACCTCATGCTTCATCTGTATTTGTGACTTCGCCTACAGGTAAGGGTGCGACAGAGATGGAGCAGCTTGCAGATGGATTTTACGGAATATATTTTCCGAAGAAAAAATACAAAGGTAACAAATACCGTATACAGACCAATTATCAGGATGGAACTACGGTGACAACTGCTGATGCATATGCCTTTGACGGACTTATAACCGATTATGATACCTATCTTTTTAACGAGGGTAAAAATTATGACATTTACGAAAAGCTTGGCGCACATCCTATGAAGATTGACGGAGTTGAGGGAACATATTTTGCGGTATGGGCACCGAATGCAAGACGTGTAAGTGTAGTCGGAGACTTCAATATGTGGGATGGAGCACTCAATCCTATGCAGCTTCATTCCGTATCGGGTATACATGAGCTTTTTATACCTGATGTAAAGGAAGGTGCGGTATATAAGTATCAGATCCTTACCAGAGACGGGGAGCTTCTCTATAAGGCAGATCCATATGGCAATTACAATCAGGTAAGACCTGATAATGCAAATATAGTTGCCAATCTCAATAAGTTCAAATGGACCGATACCAAGTGGATGGAGGACAGGAACAAGATTTCAAGAGTTGACAGAATGAAGAGCCCTATGTCTATCTATGAGGTTCATCTTGGCTCATGGAAAAAGAAGATTGAGGATTCTGACTTTGGTTTTTATAACTATCGTGAGCTTGCCAAGATGCTTGGTGACTATGTCGAGGAGATGGGATATACACATATAGAGCTTATGGGTATTGCAGAGTATCCTTTCGACGGCTCGTGGGGATATCAGGTAACCAATTACTACGCTCCGACTTCAAGATACGGTGCACCGGAAGACTTTATGTATTTCATCAATTATATGCACAGTAAGGGCATAGGCGTTATACTTGACTGGGTACCGGCACATTTCCCGAGAGATGCACACGGACTCGGAAGATTTGACGGTATGCCGTTATATGAACATCCGGATTCAAGACGTGGAGAGCATCCGGATTGGGGAACATATATATTTGATTACGGCAGAAAAGAGGTAAGTAACTTCCTTACTGCAAATGCTCTTTTCTGGGTAGAGAAGTTCCATGTGGATGGACTTCGAGTAGATGCTGTGGCTTCTATGCTTTATCTTGATTACGGTAAACAGAGCGGCCAGTGGCTTCCTAATAAGGATGGCGGAAATGAAAACTATGATGCAATAGAGCTCTTGCAGAAGATTAATTCTGTTATGGAGGAGAGAAATCCGGGAGCATATCTTATCGCTGAAGAGTCAACAGCCTGGGCAGGCGTTACGGCACCTGCTTCACTTAAGGGACTTGGTTTCTTATTCAAGTGGAATATGGGCTGGATGAATGACTTCCTTGAATATATGAAGTTAGATCCTTATTTCAGGTCATTCAACCATAACAAGCTTACATTCAGCCTGTCATATACCTATGCAGAGAATTATGTGCTTGTAATATCACATGATGAGGTTGTGCATCTTAAGTGTTCAATGATTAATAAGATGCCGGGCTTTGAATTCGATAAGTTTGCCAACTTAAGAGCGGCATATGGATTTATGCTTGGACATCCGGGCAAAAAGCTTTTATTTATGGGACAGGAATTCGCACAGCTTCGTGAGTGGAGTGAGGCAAGAAGTCTTGACTGGTTCTTACTCGACCAGCCGCTTCACAGCAAGATGAAGGATTTTGTGGCAGCACTTAACCATATGTACACCAAGTATGATGCACTTTATTATAATGACAATGAGGTTATGGGCTTTGAATGGATTAAGGTTGACAGTGCGGATGAAGGAATAGTAGCATTTGTAAGACGTGGAAAGACAGCAAAGGATCAGCTTATGTTTGTATGCAACTTCGTGCCGGTTGAGAGAAATAATTATATGATAGGCGCACCTTGTCTTACAAAATATGAGGAAATCCTTAATTCTGATGACGAGAAGTTCGGAGGCAGAGGAAATGTAAACGGTACTGTAACGGCACTTCCACAGCCTTGCGACAGAATGCAGAATTCAATGCGCATAAATGTACCACCGCTTTCGGTTATGGTATTTAAGTATGATTATGTAGAGAAAAAATAAACTTTGGTAGTGCATCCGTTTTAGGATAATTCTGCGTAAAAGCCGAAGAATTTGAAAACGGATGCACTATGGTTTTTAATAAGAATTATAAGTTGGGATTTGGATAATACATGAAAAAAATAAAAAAAATATTTAAATATATATGTATTATAATCGGCATTATTATACTTGCGGTTGTTGTATTTACGGTAGGCATAAATGTATATGTAAGACTTAGCACGAAAAACCGAATAATAGATGTGGATGAGGCAGAAGAACTTACCAACGTGGATTGCATAATAGTATTAGGTGCTTCTGTAAAAAACGGCGATACTCCGAGTCTTATGCTAAGCGACAGATTGGACAGGGCGATAGAGGCTTATAATGCGGGGGTTGCCAAAAAGATTATAATGAGCGGCGATCACGGCAGTAAATATTATAATGAAGTTCAGGTTATGAAGGATTATGCTATATCAAAAGGCGTTCCTTCGGAAGACATATTTATGGATCATGCCGGATTTTCTACCTATGATACTATGTACAGAGCTAAGGAGATATTCGGTGCGAAGAAGGTTGTAATTATCACGCAAAGGTATCATTTGTACCGGTCAATATATGTGGCTAAAATGTTTGGTATGGATGCATATGGTATAGCGGCAGAGGATGTCAGATATCATGGTCAGACCAAGAGGGATATAAGAGAGATAGTAGCGGTTAATAAAGACTTTATCTGGTCACTCTTTAAATTCAAACCAACGTTCTTAGGCGAGAAAATACCGCTTAATCAAAGCGGAGATGTGACAAATGATAAGGGCGGAGATATAATTAAAGAAGAATAAAATATGGAGGTTTTTTTGATGGAAATGTTATCACTCGCAAACGAGCTTAAAAGTAATGCTTACCCGGGAAGAGGTATAGTAATTGGTGTATCTGAGGACGGTACTAAGGCAGTAACGGCATACTTCATAATGGGCAGAAGCTCTAACAGCAGAAACAGAATATTTGTGGAGGAGGGAGAAGGCATACGTACCGAAGCTTTTGACCCTTCCAAGCTTGAGGACCCAAGTCTTATAATATATGCACCTGTAAGAGTGCTTGGCAATAAGACCATAGTTACAAATGGTGACCAGACTGACACCATATATGAGGGTATGGATAAGCAGAGTACCTTTGAACAGTCTTTAAGAAGCCGTGAATTCGAACCTGATGGTCCGAATTACACTCCGAGAATATCGGGTATTATGCACGTTGAAGGCGGACATTACAACTATGCGATGTCAATCCTAAAGAGCAACAACGGCAATCCGGATGCCTGCAACAGATACACCTTTGCTTATCAGAATCCCGTAGCAGGTGAGGGACATTTCATACATACATATATGCATGACGGCAATCCGCTTCCGAGCTTCGAAGGCGAGCCGAAGTGGGTTAAGATATCAGGCGACATCGATACATTTACCAACGATGTCTGGACAAGCTTAAATGAAGATAATAAAGTATCTTTATTCGTGAGGTACATTGATATAGCAACCGGTGAATATGAAACAAGGATAGTAAATAAGAATAAGTAATTGTGAATTATAGGAGGAGAATATGAAAGAGATAGAATTAAAGTACGGATGTAATCCTAATCAGAAGCCGTCAAGAATATATATGGAGGATGGAAGTGAGCTTCCTGTTACAGTGTTAAACGGCAAGCCGGGATATATCAATTTTCTTGATGCGTTTAACGGCTGGCAGTTGGTAAAGGAGTTAAAAGCAGCGACTAATCTTCCGGCTGCAACTTCATTTAAGCATGTATCGCCTGCGGGTGCAGCAGTAGGACTTCCACTCTCGGATACACTTGCCAAGATTTACTGGGTAGATGACTTGGGCGAGCTTTCACCGCTTGCATGTGCCTATGCAAGAGCAAGAGGTGCAGACAGAATGTCTTCCTTCGGTGACTTTATCGCACTTTCGGATGTATGTGATGTAGATACAGCAAAGCTAATCAAAAGAGAGGTTTCAGACGGTGTAATCGCTCCGGGATATACTGATGAGGCATTAGAGATACTTAAGACTAAGAAGAAAGGCAATTATAATATTATTCAGATAGATGAATCATATGTGCCTGCTGCACTTGAGAAAAAGCAGGTTTACGGAATTACATTTGAACAGGGAAGAAACGAGCTGGATGTAAACGGCGATTTGCTTTCCAATATAGTTACAAAGAATAAGGAAATACCTGACTGGGCACTTATCGATATGAAGATTTCACTTATCATTTTAAAGTACACTCAGTCAAACTCAGTCTGCTATGTAAAGAACGGTCAGGCTATAGGTATCGGTGCGGGACAGCAGTCAAGAATTCACTGTACAAGACTTGCCGGACAGAAGGCTGATAACTGGTTCTTACGTCAGTCACCTCAGGTGCTTGGTTTACAGTTTATAGACACACTCGGACGTGCAGACAGAGATAATGCAATAGATGTATATATTGGAGATGAGTACGAGGATGTTCTTCGTGAAGGTGAGTGGCAGAAGAGATTTAAGGTTAAGCCTGAGGTATTCACACGCGAAGAAAAGAAGGCATGGCTTTCTAAAAATCAAGATGTTACACTTGGTTCAGACGCATTCTTCCCATTCTCGGATAATATCGAGAGAGCTAAGAAGAGTGGCGTTAAGTATATCGCTCAGCCGGGCGGCTCGGTAAGAGATGACCTTGTAATCGAGTGTGCCGACAGCTACGATATGGTAATGGCATTTACAGGTATAAGATTATTCCATCACTAAGATAAATAAGGAATAAATAATATTTTGACAAGGAATAATATATTAATAAAATGCAAAAATTGCACTTATATATTGACATAAGTGCAATTTTTGCACTATTATATATTGGGAGGTGCAAAATATGAATTTGAAATCATTACGAAAAGAAAAAAAATTAACTCAAAAACAAGTTGCAGAATTAGTAGGAATATCGCTTAGATCTTATAAATCATATGAAAATGAAGAAAGCAAAAAAAATACAATAAAGTATAATTATATTTTTGAAAAGCTATCCTCAGTAAATCCTATTGATGAGGAACATGGAATACTTGAATTAGAGGAAATAGTTGAGAAGTGTAGGAATGTATTCGAACAATATGATATTGAATATTGCTATTTGTTTGGTTCTTATGCAAAGAAAAAAGCTAAACCGACAAGTGATATTGATCTTCTTATTTCGGCAAATATAAAAGGGTTAAAATATTTCGAATTAATAGAAAAAATAAGAGAAGCTCTGAATAAGAAGATAGATGCGTTAGATATAAATCAGGTAAAGGATAATTTTGAACTGGTGCAGGAAATATTGAAGGACGGGATAAAAATATATGGATAATACCAAGAATGATTTTTATTATATTACAAAAATTAAACATGATTTAAGTTTTATTGTAGAACATATGAAAATGATTGAATAAAAAGAGAAAAGTATTCATAAATAACATTTTTTGTATTATAATGATATTAATTTTAGTACGGAGTGTTATATAGATAAAATGAACCGAAAAAGTCTGGTTTTGGAATGGATAAGAATAGTGTTTGGACTGCTTGTATTTGCTTTTGGAGTCCATATGACGATATATGCCAATATCGGGCTTGGGAAGAGGATGTCAAGGATTCCGATAGGCATAGTTGAGGTAATGCTTTGGGCTGTGGTTTTGCTTGCCGGATACTTGCTGGGTGGTTCCGTAGGTATCGGAACGCTTATAAGTACATTTGGAGCAGGACTTGTTATGCAGCTTGTGTATTATCTGATAAAATTCGAACCAAGAGACCTTAAGCATAAGGGTGTGATTGAGGTGTCGAAGGTATTGGTGGGAAAGTAAATCTAAAGTATTATGAAAAGGTTCATTTTGCATTGGTATTTTATAAATAGCTCTTGAAAAAGCTGTAAATATTATGTATAATTTATTCAAATCAGGATTTACCAAATCACGATTTGAATAAACGGGAGGCGTTTATATGTTTATAGGAAGAGAATCAGAGCTATCGTTTCTTAATGATAAATATAATGAAAAAAAGGGACAGCTTGTTGTTTTGTATGGCAGACGTCGTGTTGGAAAGACAGAAACTTTAAGGGAGTTTTGTAAAGGAAAACCGCACATTTTTTATTCATGTACTCAAAGCACGGATAAAATACAGCTTGCTAAGTTTTCAAATCAGATATTTAAGGAAGATATTCCGGCTAAAAAATATATATCAGAATTTCCGGATTGGGAGACAGCTTTTCGCTCTTTGAAGGATTTACCATTTGGTAAAAAAAAGAAATTAGTTATAATCGATGAGTTTCCTTATTTGTGTAAAGGAAACAAAAGCATACCTTCTATATTGCAAAATCTTTGGGATACAGAGCTTAAGGATGAGAAGATTATGATTGTGCTGTGCGGAAGTGCGATGAGTTTTATCGAAAAGGATTTGCTTGCAGAGAAAAATCCGCTATATGGAAGAGCGACGGGCATATATAAAATGACTGAAATGGGCTTTTATGATGCCATCAGGTTTTTTCCGAATTATTCTGATGAGGATAAGATATTAGCTTATTCAATACTTGGTGGAATACCGCATTATCTTTGTCAGTTCAATCCTGAAATATCTGTAGCTGATAATATAAAGAGAAACATTTTGTCCAAAGGTTCGGTATTGTACAGTGAGGTTGATTTCCTACTGCATCAGGAACTTCGGGAGACACCGATTTATAATGCTATTATTGAGGCAGTTGCTCTCGGAAGTACAAAGCTTAATGATATAAGTCAGAAATCTCTTGTTGGAGACACATCAAAGACCAGTGTTTATTTAAAAAATCTAATAGAGCTTGGTATCGTAAGGCGTGAATTTTCTGTTGGATCTAAGGATAAGGAAAAAGCAAATTCAAACAGAGGAACATATACTTTAACAGATAACTTTTTCAAATTCTGGTACACATTCGGATTTATTAATATTTCACAGCTTGAGGATGGAGATGTAGAGGGTGTATATGATTATATGATTGCCCCTGCACTCGATGAATTTGCATCACATATTTTTGAGGATGTATGTAAGGAGTTTATTAAGAATCTTCAGAAGAAAAATGCATTGCCTTTCAGGTACCTTCAGCTTGGCAGATGGATGGGAAAAACGACTGTTCGCGACAGCAGTTCGTCAAGCGGCTTTAGAGAAACGGAAACAGAGATTGATTTGCTCGGAATCGGAAATGGAGCAAAGGAATATTTGGTTGGTGAATGTAAGTATAAGAAAACAAAGTTTAATTATTCTGAATATCTTGATACTCAGGCAAAGCTTATGAACCTTAAGGAAACAGCAGATTTTTACTATGTATTGTTTTCAAAGTCGGGCTTTGATAAAAAGGTTATTGAAGAGGCGGAAAAAGATAGCAGGATTTCGTTGTACAATTTGAATCAGATAGTAAATATATAGCAGAATAATTGAAGCATAACGATTTTATTAAAGTATATGGGAAGAAGGTAAAGTATGAAGAAGACAACCAAAACAAAACTGATAGCGGCTGCTTTGACCGGTGGAGTATTTCTGGCGGGATTTACAAGCTGCAGGGCGAATAAGGACGATAAAACGACAGAGAAGACAACTTCTGACAGAACAACTACTGAAATATATGAAACTGACACAGAGGTGCCTGCTACTGTCTATGGTCCTCCTACAGACTTTGATGATACTACTACGGAGGAGACAACTACCGAGAAATATAATCCGGAGGATGATGTACCGGAGGATGTGTACGGACCGCCGGAGGATTTTGAGTAGTGCGATCTGTCGGGCGATAAATACGCCTAAGGATTGTATGGGGTAATTTGCATGTTAAATGTTGATACAAAGTATAAACATATGGAACAGCTTGCAGCGTACAGGGAAGAGCTGAAGAAAAAGCCTGTATTAAAGAATTTATTTTTGGAATTAACCTTAAGGTGCAATGAGCATTGTCTGCATTGCGGCAGCTTCTGCGGAGATGCTAAAAGCGAAGAATTAACCGTAGAGCAGTACAAAGCATTTTTTGATGAGGTAAAGGAAGACTTCGGGACGAAGGGCTTTATGCTCTGCATAACCGGAGGTGAACCGCTTCTTCGAAAAGATTTTTTTGATATCATGGGTTACGCTCATAAGCTTGGCTTTAAGTGGGGGATGACAAGTAACGGAACTTTAATTACACCGGAGGTTGCGGACAAGCTCTACGAGGCAGGTATGAGTACAATATCCGTAAGCATAGATGGATTGGAGGAAACGCATGATGCTTTCAGACAGACTCCGGGCGGATACAGGAAGGCTATGGAGGGCATCCAAAATCTTATAAATGTGGGCAAGTTCAAAGCCATTCAGGTTACGACGGTGGTTACTCATCAGAATATAGGCGAGTTAGATGCGCTTTACGAAATATTTGACAAGATGGATATCGATTCTTGGAGAGTAATAAATATCGAGCCTATGGGAAGGGCGAAGCTTCATCCGGAACTTATCTTAACCAAGGAAGATTATCGGTATCTGATGGAATTTATCAGGAACAAGAGGATGGACGGTGAGCCTGTGGAATACGGCTGCAGCCATTATCTGGGCGCCGAATATGAGCATGAGATAAGGGATTGGTACTTCATATGCTCGGCAGGTCTTTACGTCGCAAGCATAACTGTAAACGGCGATATAATAGCGTGCCTTGATATCGAGAGAAGACCGGAGCTGGTGCAGGGAAATATATTAAAAGACAGGTTTAAAGACATTTGGGAAAACAGGTTTGGGGAATTCAGGATTGACCTAAGCGAAAGATGTGATAAATGTCAGGATTGCAGTGAGAAAGACAGGTGTCACGGAGATTCATATCACAGCTGGGATTTTGAAAAGAATGAGCCGATTTTGTGTTTTAGGGATATATTGTTTTAAGCGATTTAAGCTTTGACAATATAGGCTTTATGGAGTATAATTGTTGCATTGAATTTTTGCGAATAATATGATGAATGATACGGGAAATGATATAAATCGAGTTCATTCATTGATATGTAGAAAGGGATTTTGATATGGCAGAGAAGAAAAATATTCTTAGTTATGAAGGTCTTAAGGAATTAGAAGACGAGTTACAGGATTTAAAGGTCAATAAAAGACAGGACGTTGCTCAGAAGTTAAAGGAAGCAAGAGCACAGGGCGACTTATCAGAGAATGCTGAATACGATGCTGCCAAGGATGAACAGCGTGATATAGAAGCAAGGATAGAAGAGATTGAGAAAATCCTCAAGAACGCAGAGATATATGATGAAGACGAGGCAGAGGCAGGTACAGTAAACTTCGGCTCAATGGTAGTTCTTCATGATGTTGATTTGGATGAGGTTGTAGAATATAAGATAGTTGGTTCAACAGAGGCTGATTTCCTGAAGGGTAAGATATCCAATGAGTCGCCTCTCGGCTCAGCAATCATGAGAAAGAAAATCGGTGATGTTGTAACTGTTGAAGCTCCGGACGGAGAATTCCAGTACAAGATACTTGATATCAGAAAGAAGTAAAAGTTAGGAAAGAAAAGATATGGCAGAAAACCAAAATAAGAACAACAACGAACAGCCTAAGGAGCAGGACATAAACCAGCTTCTTAAGGTAAGAAGAGAAAAGCTTGCAGAGCTTCAGGCAAACGGCAAGGATCCATTTGTAATAACCAAGTATGATGTGACACATCATACTGCCGACTGCGTAGCTTTATATGAGAAATTAGAGAGCGAGTTACTTGCAGGCAGAACTCCTGTAGATGTAACAGGACTTCCTGAGGAGGAGGCAAGACCTATTAGAAAGAAGGACTACGAGGAGCGCCGCGCCATCATGGATGCTTCACCTATCGAGGTAAGCATAGCAGGCCGTCTTATGAGCAAGCGTATCATGGGAAAGGCTTCATTTTCCAATATACAGGATAAGCTCGGAAACATTCAGATATATGTTGCAAGAGATAATATCGGCGAGGAAAACTACGCAGAATATAAGAAATACGATGTGGGCGATATTGTTGGTATAAAGGGCTATGTGTTCAGAACAATGACCGGTGAGATTTCAATCCATGTAAATGAGGTTACACTTCTTACCAAGTCACTTCAGATACTTCCTGAGAAATATCACGGCCTCACCAATACTGACATGAGATACAGACAAAGATATACCGACCTTATCATGAATGCGGATGTTAAGGATACATTTATCAAGCGTTCCAAGATAATCGCAGCCATAAGAAAGTTCCTTGCAGGCAAGGACTTCATGGAGGTTGAAACTCCGATGCTCGTGTCAAATGCGGGCGGTGCTGCAGCAAGACCGTTTGAGACACATTTCAACGCACTCGGCGAGGACCTTAAGCTTCGTATCTCACTGGAGTTATACTTAAAGAGACTTATCGTCGGCGGACTTGAAAGAGTGTACGAGATAGGTAGAGTATTCAGAAATGAGGGACTTGATACAAGACACAATCCTGAGTTCACACTTATGGAGCTTTATCAGGCATACACCGACTACAACGGAATGATGGATCTGACCGAGGAAATGTATCGCTACGTGGCACAGGAGGTGCTCGGCACAACCACCATCACCTATCAGGGTGTGGAGATGGATCTCGGCAAGCCATTTGAGAGAATAACCATGATCGATGCCGTTAAGAAATACGCAGGCGTTGACTGGAATGAGATAAAGACACTTGAGGATGCAAGAAGGATTGCAGACGAAAAGCACGTAGAGTACGAGGATAGACACAAGAAGGGTGACATACTCAACCTCTTCTTCGAGGAGTATGTAGAGGAGCACCTTATCCAGCCTACATTTGTAATGGATCACCCTATCGAAATCTCACCTCTTACCAAGAAGAAGCCTGAGAATCCGGAATACGTGGAGCGTTTTGAAATGTTCATGAACGGATGGGAGATGTGTAACGCATACTCAGAGCTTAACGACCCAATCGACCAAAGAGAGCGTTTCGCCGAGCAGGATAAGCTCGCCGACGCGGGTGACGAGGAAGCTAACCACACCGACGAGGACTTCTTAAACGCACTCGAAATCGGTATGCCTCCTACAGGTGGTATCGGTTATGGAATTGATAGGTTGTGTATGTTACTTACTGACAGTCCGGCGATCAGGGATGTGTTATTGTTCCCGACGATGAAAAGCTTAAATTAGTATATTTAAGCTTTTTCGTTTGCCTGATTAAAGTAAAATATTTGAAGAGGAGCATTTATGGAACCAATAAAAAGTGTAAATGATTTCAAATGTTTTCTGAAAGATAATCGAGAAAAGATTTATTCAAAATCTGAAAATGCAGAGGATATTTTGCTGAGCGATGAATGGATGCAAGAAGACCAATGGGACGAAGTGTATAATCAGGGGGAAGTACAAAAAATGGGAAACTATGAGATTGGCGAAGTATGGTGGACACAATTTCCTTTTGAAGAAATCAATGATACAAAACGTAGACCGGCAATAGTTATTGATAATGATAATATAGCTGTACTTACAATGATGGTTTCAAGTGTTGAAAAAAGCAATCCATACAGCATTGAGATTGATGACTGGAAAGAAGCTGGATTATCAAAAAAATCATGGGCGAGAATTGACAGAATTATTAAAATGGATGAATGGCGAATGGAAAAGAAAATTGGAAATTTGTCAGATCGTGACCTGAAAAAATTTATGCAATTAATACCTGAATATGTTGATGGAAAGTTTCATGAGTTTTCTTTGGTTGCTGTTACTAACTCAGAAGGGAAGTATTTACAGGTTTATGATGAACGATGGAAATGTTGGTTATTTCCATATTTCAAAAGTACTGAATCAAATAAGGATAATGTTGATAATAGCATTTGTGATTTTTTGAAGTTGAATGTTGAATCAATGTATGTTACAAGTGCTGTTCATTGTAAGTATTCTGTAAGCGATGAAGTTTATAAAATATACAAGCATAAATTATATAAAGTAGCAATTGATGATGTTCCGGATTATATGACCGGTGATTCTTTTGAGTTGGATGGAAAGAAATGCTCATGGAAATCTATTAAAGAATTAGAAGAAGACACAGATGCTATGGAGAAAAATGATGATATTATTGCATTTGTGAAAACAAAGTGTTAATTGTATAGAATAATGTATAAAAGATTATGATTTCATTTTTTTGAATCATAATCTTTTTTGATTTAAAAAGATATGATGAAAGGTCTTGACTATGCGAAGATCCGATTATATTGAAGTAGTGAATGAAATTATAATAATAAGATAATATCAAATTATTTTGTCATGAATAATTATATTTTGTTACTATATCAATTTTTGATAAATATATGATATAATATACGAGAATAATAAAAAAATTGTTCATTTATTATTACAATTTATATTGTATATTTTTATATGTGGAGTAACTTATGAAAAATTTTGATGAATTAAGATCTGGTTTTGAAACTGCATATATCGATGGTTCAGTGGCATCCTCTGTTGCATACAGACCCCAATTTATTTCTAATAATTACAAAGAAGGAAAGAAAGTCTTATCTTCTATAGAAGATGAGTTGTTGATGTGCGATGGCTTTAAGATAAGTGTAGCATTTATTACCAAAAGTGGAATTACTCCGCTTCTTCAAACACTAAAAGAATTAGAAAAAAGGAATGTCACGGGAGAAATCTTAACCACAAATTATTTAAGCTTTAGTGAGCCGGAAGCATTAACAAAACTAAATGAATTATCAAATATTACGCTTAAAATGTATGATATTGATGCTTCAGGTGAAGGCTTTCACACTAAGGGATATATTTTTAAAAAATCTGAAATTTATCGTATCATTATTGGCAGTTCCAATATTACAAGTTCAGCACTTACAAGTAATCGTGAGTGGAATACGAAATTGATTTCTACAGAACATGGTGAGATGGCTCAGGAAATTGTTTCTGAATTTAATGAGCTATGGAATTCTGAGTACTCATTTTCATATGATGAATTTTATGAGACATATAAAGAGCGTTATAATATTATAAAGCATCAAAGAGCTTTGGCAAAGAAGGAAGAAGTTACTTCTATTGAAAAATACAAACTCAAACCGAACAGTATGCAGGTTGGCTTTATAACAAATTTGAAGAGGATTATAGATTCGGGAGAGAAAAGAGCTCTACTTATTTCAGCTACAGGAACAGGTAAGACCTATGCATCTGCATTTGCTATGCGTGAGCTTGGATTTAAACGCGTTTTGTTTATTGTTCACAGAGGTCAGCTTGCAGTACAGTCGAAGAAATCATACGAAAGGGTATTTCCAAAGTCTGTTAAAATGGGGCTTGTAGGTGCGGGTTATAGTGATTATGATGCAGATTATGTGTTTGCTACTGTGCAGACATTAAATAGAGATGAGCATTTGTTCCAGTACGATAAGGATAACTTCGATTGTATAGTGTTAGATGAGGCACATCATGTACCAGCAGATACATATCAGAAAATTATGAAACATTTCACTCCTAAGCTTTGGCTGGGTATGACAGCAACACCTGATAAACGTGATGATAATATCGAAGGAAGAAATGTATATGAAATTTTTAACTATCAGATTGCTTATGAGATAAGATTACAGCAGGCGATGGAAGAAAATTTACTTTGTCCATTTCATTATTTTGGAATAACTGATTTGTCGATAATTGGAGATAATGAAGATTCTGACTATGACTTTTCTGTACTTACAAGTGATGAGAGAGTAAAGCATATAATTAGTCAAGCTAATTATTATGGATATAGTGGTGAAAAAGTAAAAGGTTTAATCTTTTGTAGCAGTATAAGAGAAACGGAAGAATTATCTTCCAAATTTAACAAGATTGTAAATCCTGCGACCGGAAAACCATATAGAACCATTGCATTAAACGGTAGTGCATCGGAAAAGGAAAGACAGGATGCATTTGAACGATTGGCTATGAATGAAGAAGATGCGCATGATGAAGTAATTCCTTTAGATTATATTTTCTCAAAGGAAATATTAAATGAAGGTGTAGATATTGTTGAGGTCAATCAGGTAATAATGCTTCGCCCAACACAGTCACCAATTGTATTTATCCAACAGCTTGGAAGGGGCCTTAGAAAAGCTGAAGGAAAGGAATATGTTGTTATTCTTGATTTTATCGGGAATTATAATAAAAATTTTATGATTCCTGTGGCATTATCCGGTGATCGAACATATAACGCTGATATAATTCGAAAATATATAATCAGTGGTAATAATACAATTCCAGGTGCATCTACGATTCATTTTGATGCTATATCAAGAGAACGTATATTTAAGGCAATTGATAATATAAAGCCAAAAACATTTAAGGCGTTAATTAGAGAAGGATATACTAATTTAAAAAATCGTCTTGGTCGTATTCCAATGCTCATAGATTTTTATAAAAATGATGAAGTTGATCCGTTAATTATAATTCGAGAATATAAGACTTATTATTCATTTATTGAAAAAATGGAGAATAATGATTCTTTTTTCTCTTTGACAGAACAAGAGAAGCTTACATTAGAATATTTGTCAAAAACAATTCTTAGTGGTGTCAGACCGGATGAGTTGGAAATACTTCGTCTCTTTCGAGATAAAACGTCTATATCATATCAGGAAGTGATTGACAGTTGCAAAAATAATTATGGATATGAAATTACTAATTCGAAGATAAAAGCGGCATGTGATGTGCTTAGTGGAGAGTTTGTTACAAATTCGTCTGAGCTTGAAAAATTTAGTCATATAGATATTGTAAATTATAACTCCAATTCATTTATTGAAAGAATGAAGAGTTATTCACAGAGACTTGCTCATAAGAATTTTCATGATCAGGTTGAAGATATAATTAAAGTTGGTTTATCAAGATATCAGGATAAATATAGTCATACTTATAAAAAAGATTCTCCATTTGTTCTTTATGAAAAGTATTCAAGACGAGATGTAAGTTTGCTCATGAGTGCCGGAAAAGATATGTCTTCTACAATGTACGGAATGTGGCCATACGGAGAAGATGTTTTTATTTTTGTTACGTATCATAAGGAAGAAAATACTGATGCAGAAAAACAATACATTGATGGTAAGCCTGATTATGCAGATGAATTTGTGGATAATGTGATTTTTAGGTGGGATTCACAAATAGATAAAAAACTGGGTGGGGCTTACATGCAGAAAGTATTAAATTCTCCAAGAAAGCATCTGATGGTTCAAAAAACAGATGTAGAAAATAATTTTTTCTATATGGGAGAATTTGATATCGTTGACGTATACGAAGATAAAAAAATGAATAACAGAGGAGAATTAAAACCTATTTGTAAATTAAAAGTTAAAATGCACACTGCTGTTAGAGAAGATTTGTTGCGTTATCTTCAAAGTGGCAATGATACGGAGGAAAAATAAATATGAAAACAATAAGGGTTGTTGCAGCTGTAATCAAAGCTAAGAACGAAAATAATGAACCTATTATATTTGCAACCCAGCGAGGTTATGGTGATTTAAAAGGTGGTTGGGAATTTCCTGGAGGAAAAATCGAAGATGGAGAGACTCCTCAAGAAGCCTTAGTTCGCGAGATTAAAGAGGAATTAGATACTGATATTGAGGTAGGGGAGTTAATTGATACCATTGAATATGATTATCCTACATTTCATTTATCTATGGATTGCTTTTGGTGTGAAATAATAAAAGGCGATTTGGTGTTGAAGGAACATGAAGCTGCAAGGTGGCTAAGAAAGTCTGAATTGGATAATGTTGAATGGCTTCCAGCGGATATTACGCTTATAGATAAGATTAGGTGAAAAATATATATCATATTCAAAGTTAATAATAATAGTATAATACTAAAAAGAGAGCAAGTTTGTAATGGAAAAGTTAGATAACATGCTCTTTTTTCGATGTAAGTATTTAAATTTAAACATTGCTTTATTTTTCGTAAATATAGGAATTTTTTTGTTTTTTTAAATAATATTTTTTTATTATTTTGATTGACACTATCATGGGGTGTATATATACTATAATTGTCAAAATTTGTAAAATATAGATAAAAAAATAACAGTATGTTTTTAACAAATTATAGATTAAATTAAAAAATATTTGTAATTTTGACAGGAGGAAAAATAAATGAAAAAAATTGATTTTCATATTCATACAATAAAAACAATAAGCGATAGAGACTTTTCGTTCAGTATGGAACACCTTATTTGCTCTCATTTTTATTTGAAATGAGAAATAGAATGATAATTCATTTATAAGTAGAATAACAAAAACTTTGAAAAACGTGTAAAACTAATATATAATGTTCCTAAAATCACCCCCACAGGAGACCAACCATGCTTACCAAACTAAAATACGGAAATACAAATACATTTTTAATCCAAGGCAAATCCGGAAATATTCTAATCGATACCGATTATGCCGGTACGCTTTCTATGTTCTACCGAAGGATAAAAGAACATGGCATAACTGTAAAGGATATCGACTACATTCTTGCTACACATTATCATCCTGATCATATTGGTCTGGTTGGTGAACTTATGGAGCAGGGAGTGGGACTGATTATTATGGAATCACAAGCAGGAGCGGTTCATTATTCTGATGAGATATTTGCAAGAGAGCCGGGACTTAGATACAAGCCGATAGATGATAGTGCGGCGGTTTTGCTTTCCTTTGAGGAGAGCAGAGCATTTCTTGGAAAGCTTGGTATAGACGGAGAGATTATCCGGACTCCGAGTCATAGTGTGGACAGTGTGTCAGTTGTTCTTGATGAGGGGATATGCATTGTGGGAGATTTGGAACCGCTTGCGTATCTTACGGCTTATGATGATAACAAAGAACTTGCCGAAGATTGGGACAAGGTGATGTCGTACAAACCTAAGGTGGTATATTATGCACATGCAAATGAGAAGAGGTTTTAGAAATTATATATTATAATCTTACAAAGAGAGCAGGTCTGCATTGGACATGTGCGGCACATACTGCTCTTTTTTGCTGTTAATATTGAATTTTATCAAATAATTAACTTGTTTTAGCATAATATGCTCAAAAAATGTCAAATTATAGGATTTCAAACAAAATTTTTGTTTTATTTTAATTTTTTTGTTGTAGAAATGAAGAGTGAATATACATTGTGGGAGGTTGGAAGGATAAAAAATGGCGGGGAACTTCCCCCGCCGAAGATGGACCTGGGTCTTTCGACCAGCCCGATTTTACAACTTTCGTTTTCGTATATGCTTGAGATAGTTTTTCTTGAAGTCTCGCATTGTATCAAAAAACTCAAGTTCGGATTTTGTGAATGAATTATGTTCAGCTTTTTCTGCGAGCAATTCTACCGTACAAATCAGATCCGCAACTTGAAAAAGCTTATAATCTACAGGTTTAACTTTACGCATTTCAACGTCAGTAAAAAGTGTATTAAAAACTGATGTAATTATTCGTGTTAGTTGTGTTTGACCATTATCATAGTACACAATAATTTTGTCAAAGCTGTTCCAAAAATCATCTCTAGAATGGAGTTCTTGTGATATGAGTTTACTGAGCTTTGCAGTCTGTATTATTTCATCTTCACATTCCGACTTTTTTACTCTTACAGTAAAGTATTTGATTGGAAGGCTGATGGTAAAAAAGTAAAGCACATTAAAAAGATGTTTTCTACTCTCAATTAAATCATTTTCATATACACTTTCACGTCTTATGAGAGGACCAGTATGTATAGCGTGATTTTTATATCCGAGATTAGCTGTTCTATATTCTAATCCTTGTATTTTATCTGTTATTTCATCTTCCTGATTATGAAGAACCATTGTAACATAGTAATAAGGAGAGTGATAGTCATATGGACCAAAATCTCCACTTTCATCTATGAAACAACTGAGAATTTTTTGTGAAGCCATATTTGTTTTTCTCCCTAAATAGAAATTGGCGGGGGTTTCCCCCGCCGCTCGGTGGACCAGGGTCTTTCGACCAGCCCGATTTCTATATTTACAATAGCATAAAACCGGATTTATTTCAATATATTGACTGAAAATAATTCGAAAAATCTAACTATCCGTTTCAGCTTGAAAGTATGTTAGCAGTATCCCGAAAGAAATGCAATAGTAAAGTGCTGCCATTTTTATAATATTCACCATTTTATAAAATGATACATAAAAAATTATGAGGTTTAATTAAATTTGTGTTATCATTGGTTACATAATCGCCATCACAGGAGACCAACATGCTTACCAAACTAAAATACGTAAATACAAATACATTTTTAATCCAAGAAAAATCACGTAATAGAAAGGAGCAACCATAATAATATGAAATACAGAATAAACAAACGCACAAAAGATAAAATCAGCGAGATTGGTATGGAGACTGCTTATATCGGAGAGGAAGAGCATAGTGAAGCTGTCAAGACCGTGCGCTATGCCTATGAGCATGGAATCAATTACTTTGACCTTGCTGCCGGTGACGGCAGTGCATTTGGTATATTTGGAGAAGTTTTATGAGCTTAGCGAGGAAGAGCTGGATTACAGTATCATCGGAAGCTTTGCTCCGCCGGAGGCAAACGGAAAGTGTGTATATTGTAACCATTGTAAGCCTTGCCCTGTGGGACTGGATATCGGGATGATCAATAAGTTCTACGATCTGGCGAAAATCGGAGACGATATGGCAAGGGCGCATTATCATGCACTGGACACTAAAGCGGGCGATTGTATCCGTTGTGGACATTGTAACAGCCGTTGTATGTTCGGAGTGGATCAGATGAGCAGGATGCAGGAGATAAAAGAGTATTTTGGGGAGTGACATGTATGGGGCGTATAGGCCTATATCGGTTAACGGAATAATTGATTCAGTAAAATTAAGAATAAAATATAAAAAATAGGATAATATAGATTTTTAGGGAACTTTATGTTATTATATACAATGTAAAAGTTCCCTAAGGAGGTAATATAATATGGAGAACTCTTTTGATACAATTCAACAGTTACTACAGGAAAAGGCAGATTATCAGGCACGGTTGAATCTTATTCCATATGACGGTTCTCCTGAGGTTAAGGAGAACAGCAGCGGAAAATATCTGTATATCAGAAAAAGGGTTAACGGAAGATTGACATCTACTTATGTGGATGTATATTCTGAGGAATTACATCAATTGTTGCTTCGTAATGTGAAAGAAGCACGAGAATTAAAAAAACAAATTCGAAGAGTCGACAAAGAGTTGGTTTTAAACGGATATAAGGGGTACGAACTGTCTAAAGATGTTATTGTTAATATAGATTTTGCCAGAGCAAACTTAAAATCAAATATTTATGATCAGGCAATTTTGGAAGGAGTTGCCACGACATTTCCTCAAACAGAAGAAATCATTGAAAATGGAACAGTTAACGGAATGACTGCTGATGATGTACAGAAAATTCTAAATTTGAAACATGCATGGGAGTTCATTCTTGACAAGGATGTAATTCAATCGGATAGTAATTACTATCTATTATGCCGTATAGCTAAGCTGGTAAATGAAGGATTTTTTTATGATGGTGGAAGGGTACGAGGAGTACCGATAAAAATCGGTGGAACAAGTTATGTACCGCCAATTCCTATTGAGCTACAGGTTATAGAACACATTAATGATATTCTTGGTTCAGATAAGGAAACTATTGATATAGCAATCGAACTTTGTATGTATTGTATGAGAACGCAGATTTTTATAGATGGTAATAAACGTGCATCCGTGATATTTGCAAATCATTATATGATTGCTCATGGTCTTGGACTAATAATTATTCCGGAAAATCATATTCCGGATTTTAAAAAGAAGCTTGTAAAATATTATGAAAGCGGAGACACTGGCGACATCAGTGACTTTTTGAAAGAAAACTGTTGGCGTAAATGTGTCTGATTATTGATTAATTATGAGACTATTCATCGCAATTCAATTTGAAGAAAATATAATTAACGCATTGACTGATTTTCAGGATAATCTTAAAAGACAGGGCGTGACGGGAAACTATACCAAACGGGAGAATCTGCATATCACGCTGGCATTTATCGGTGATTACGGTAATCCTGAAAGGGTTCTTGATGCTATGGAGCGGGTGGACTTTCGTCCGATTAAAATCAGCTTGAACGGAGTCGGAAGCTTTGGAGATTTGTTCTGGGTTGGACTTGCTGATAATCCGCAGCTTACAGGGTATGTGAGGAGGCTGCGTCGGGAGCTTTCTGAACAGTGCATACCGTTTGATAAAAAGAGATTTTCACCGCACATTACCCTGATTAGAAAGAGTTCATATAAAGACGGAAAACCTATTCCTGTGTCTGATCCGCCGAAAGGCAGTATGGTGGCAACTGGGGTTTCGCTTATGTGCTCGGAGCGTGGGAAAAATGGGATGATTTATACTGAGATTGGAAGAGTGGAGTAAAAAGTGTAGAGTAAAATCCTAAGTGATGGTATAATGTCTGTATCATATAATCGGTATGTGATAAATTAGAAAAAACTAAAGAGTAAAGGAGAAGTTGTTATGGGAAAAAATCCGTATGCAGGAACTAAGACAGAGAAGAATCTATGGGAGGCCTTTGCCGGTGAATCGCAGGCAAGAAATAAATATACATATTTTGCTTCGGTTGCCAAGAAGGCAGGTTACGAGCAGATTGCAGCCTTATTCTTAAAGACTGCGGAAAATGAGAAGGAGCATGCCAAGCTTTGGTTTAAGGCGCTCGGTGAGCTTGGTGATACGGCGGAAAATCTTCTTCAGGCGGCAGAGGGTGAGAATCACGAGTGGACAGATATGTACGAGAGGATGGCTAAGGATGCTGAGGAAGAAGGCTTCCCTGAGCTTGCAGAGAAGTTTAGAGGCGTAGCTGCCATCGAAAAGATGCATGAGGAAAGATACCGTGCACTGCTTAAAAATGTTGAAGCTATGGAAGTGTTCAAAAAAAGTGGCGTAACAATGTGGGAGTGCCGCAATTGCGGTCATGTTGTTGTAGGACTTGAGGCACCTGAGGTGTGTCCGGTATGTAATCATCCTCAGTCCTTCTTTGAAGTACGTCAGGAAAATTATTAAGATACGGGGGTGTTATTATGAAGTTTTTTGTATGTGAAAAATGTGGCAATTTTGTTGAAATGATTAAGGAGTCGGGAGCACCGATGATATGCTGCGGTGAGAAAATGAAAGAGCTTATTCCGGGTACATCAGATGGTGCAGTTGAAAAGCATGTACCTGTAGTTACTGTGGATGGTAACAAGGTAACTGTTACAGTTGGCTCTGTAGAGCATCCTATGATGGACGCACATTATATTGAATGGATTGCATTGGAAACCGTAAAGGGAGCACAAAGAAAAGTACTTAAGCCTGATGAAAAACCTTGTGCGGAATTTATATTAACAGATGATGATTCTGTTGTGGAAGTATATGCATATTGTAATCTGCACGGTCTTTGGAAGGCATAAAGAATAATTAAATATATACCATAAGAGCTAAGCACTTACCATGTCGTAAGTGCTTTTCTTATTTTCTCATTACACATTATGACTAAAGTCATATCGAATTCCTATCTTTTTTCACTACAAATCTTTTTTTCAAGCTGATAAGATAATACCATCAGATTAAGATTTTATTTGATAAGCAATACAAGATGAACAAGTTAAAAAATTTTGGATGATGAGTTTATAGAGTAAAGAATTATTAAAACAGGAGAGGATGTTATGGATACAATTCTTAAAACAGTTGACCTGACCAAGAAGTATGATGGCAGAACCGTGGTGGATAATCTGAATATCGAGATAAAAAAGGGAGAGATTTTCGGACTTTTAGGACCGAACGGTGCAGGTAAGAGTACCACCATGAATATGATATGCAATATCGTTAAGCCGGATTACGGAACGGTGGAATTTATGAGTAAGGATTTTCGGAAGAATAAGAAGGAGCTTAGCAAAAGGCTTGGATATATACCGCAGAATCTTGCCATACACGGAAGTCTTAAGGCTTGGGAAAATGTTGAGCTTTTCACCTCTCTTTACGGGATAAAGGGCGAGGAGTTAAAGGATAGAATTGATGAGTCCTTGGAGTATGTTGGACTTTCCGAAAGAAGAAATGATTACGCGAAGAATTTCTCCGGAGGTATGAAACGAAGGCTTAATATAGCTTGTGCCATAGGACATCATCCGGATTTGCTCATCTTTGATGAACCGACAGTTGGTATCGATCCGCAGTCCAGAAACTTTATATTAGAGAAGATAAAGGAATCTAATAAAAACGGAGCAACTGTTATATATACAAGTCATTATATGGAAGAAGTTGAGGCTATATGCAGCCGCATAGCGATTATGGATAACGGAAGAGTGATTGCCAGCGGAACAAGCGAGGAGTTAAAGAAGCTTGTGGTTGATGATGTGGAGTCCATAACACTTGAGGAAGTGTTCCTCACCATTACAGGAAAGAAATTGAGGGATTATTGAATGATACGATATCTTATTAAAAATAATTTCAAAATAATGATGCGAAGCGGCGTAAATATTCTTCTTTATATCGTGTGTCCTGTGCTTGTGTCGGCGGTACTTATAAGCGCATTTTCATCTCTTATGGAAAACTACAAGCCGGATGAGGAATTTATGGCTAAGTACGGTGCTATCGAATCTAACTTCGAAGATCAAGCCAATGACAACCAAGCTAACTTTGCAGACCAAACCAACGAAGACCAATCCGAAGATTCCGACCAAACAAACGGTATGATAAACTCATTTAATATAGCTGCAATCAACATCGAGCACCCATACTTTGTGCCTGCGATTGATTCGACGGACTACTACGGAATAATCGAGGTAGTGTACTTTGGATGGTGTGCCATAGTATGTATATCCGGTCTTTTATCCAGTGAGAAAAAGAACAGGATAAATGACAAGCTTTACGTTTCCAATCTGTCGGTAACGCAAATCTATCTTGCCAGACTCATACCGCTTTCAATTACCTGTGCACTCGGCGTATCTATTGCGGCGGTTATAGGCATGGTATTTATGGGAGTTCATTGGGGTAATTTGCTACTGTCCGCTATCGTGGTCATTCTTATGATATTTGCGGCATCAGCATTTGAAATGATGTTATATGAGATAACAAACAGTATGCTGGTTACAATTATTGTTTCCTTTGCCATAGTCTGGATATGGGGATTTTTTGGAGGAAGCTTCGAGACCTATATGTTTTCACCGCATTCCATGACACTTAAAAATATTGATCCCATATATCACGGAAACCGGGCACTGGTGGAGCTTTCATGTATGGGACACAGCGACTATGTGTTAAGATCGGTTATTTATTCGCTGATTATGATAGTTGTTTGTTCGCTGGTGGCAGTGTTTGCAGGAAATGTCAGAAGGAGGAAGGGTGCATGAGTACGATTATTAAGTCAACTTTAAAGCTTACACTTAGAAATAAAGGCTTCTGGTTTTTCCTTATAATAACACCTTTGTTATCGGTACTTATTTTAAATATTAATCAGGATAATAATCTTGCATATTATTCCAAGGATGATGCTCCTAATATAAGCGAGCTTTCGAATTTAGACGACAAGGTCGCCTACTATCGGGGCGGAGGAGAGTATGTTATAAAGGTCTATGATGCGTGCCAGAGCGAGCTTTCGGAATATCTGCTTAATAAGCTTGCTGAAAATAATATGTTTAAGGTATGCCGAGTAAAGGCAGACGGTCTTACCAAGGAAGAGGCTGATATATGCGTGGAAAATGACGGTATAAATGACCGAATGGGTGCCGCCATATATCTCGATGAAAGCTTTGATAAAAAAGCAATTAATAACGAGGATGATGCTCTTACTGTTTACATTTTATCCGATGATGAAAGAGAAAAGCTTTTGATATACGAGGTTGGACAGTGCTTGGGAAGGATAAAGGCTGCTGCAACTATGGTCGGAGCTACAACTATGGAAGCTGACACATCTACTGGTGAAGAAGAAAATATCATGAAAGCCCTTAAGGAGATGGACGCCGCACTTCCAAAGGAAGAAGCGTCTTTGCCAAAGGATGAATCCGATAACGGACTTTCCGCACATCAGATTAGTCAAAAAACTTTGATGGGATATGCCTTTGCATTTATGACACTCGGGTTTGTATTTTGCGGAATTATAGTTGCGCATACCGCGATTAAGGAGCAAAAGGATATGGTTCTAACAAGAATCAAGCTCTCCGGTATCGGAAGCTATGAGTACTTTGCCGCCAAGCTTATAGTCAGCATAATCGTATCTATGATGCTTACGGCAATTCTCGGTATATGTTCATTTTTGGTAGATACCGATGCGATGGGTATGAACCGTTTGGAATTTATCGGTATGATTTTCCTGCTTGGAATTATCTTTTGTTCAATCAGTCTTTTGCTGGGCAGTCTTATGGGAAATGTAATGAGTGCAAATGTTGCGGCATTTACCCTTTGGAGCTTATCGTCTATGCTGGCAGGACTTTACTTCCCGCTTGATTATACGACCAAGGCGATTAAGACATTATCCTATATTATGCCGCAGAAGTGGTTCGTTGACGGCACGGAAATGATATTAACCGATGACAACAAAGCATTCTTTATGTTATTATGTGTTACAGTAGCATATCTTGTAATTATCATAAGCCTTGGAAGCGTAGGCATAAAATTTAAGAGCAGTGAAGATTGAAAAGTGAAGTGTCGGGTAGATGAACGAAAGATTAAAGGATAATTATTTTGTATTTGTAAGAATATTATTAATGCTGATTCTTTGTGTGTACGGAATCATGAATATGATACAGACAACAGGAGTATCTGTGTGGATACTCCTGCTTGTTTCGTTTTATATCGGGGCTATGACCGTAAAGGAAATATTTGACGGCAGGGGCAAGGTGTATTTACTGCTCATAGCGATATTATTTCTGTGCCTTATAATTTACTTTGGAAAAACTACCTTTCTTATGCTGGTGTTTTTTACCGTGCTTGAAGCATTCTCATTATTTCCGAAGATTGATTTTAAGTGGTATTTTCTGCCGATTCTTGGTGCATTTATCGAAAGTCCCTTAGGATGGGGTACGCAGCTTGTTTTAGTAGCGATGATGGTGGTAATATATATTCAGCATAACTTTGTGGTTAAGGATTATAAGAAACGGATGCAGGAGGATGTCAGGGTTGAGCAGAGTCTTAAAAAGGATATGCAAAGGCAGGAGTATGCATCCAAGGAGGAGCTAAGGAAGGGTATGCTGGTTGCTCAAAATCAGATACTTGAGGAAAGGGCAAATCTTTCCCAGACCTTGCACGATAAGCTTGGACATAACATCAACGGCTCCATCTATCAGCTTGAGGGTGCGAAGCTTCTTATGGATAAGGATCCCGAAAAGTCAAAGGGCATGATACAGGCGGTTATTGATCAACTTAGAAACGGTATGGATGAGATAAGAGGCATATTAAGAAAAGAAAGACCAAAGAAAAATAAGCTGGCAATGCTTCAATTATACAAGCTGTGCGAGGATTGTAACGGCAGGGGAGTTGAAGCGGAATTATCGGTGGAAGGAGATACCGCTCTTGTTACGGATGACATCTGGGAAGTGATTCTTGATAATGCCTTTGAAGCCGTATCCAATTCCATGAAGTATGCCAGATGTAAGCATATAGATATAAAGCTGGTTGTGATGAATAAGGTGGTTCGGTGCAACATAACGGATGACGGTGTAGGCTGTGTCAAGATGACTGACGGCATGGGAATATCCGGTATGAGGCAGAGAGTTCGGGCAGTAAACGGCAGCCTCGGATTCGAAACAGAGGCAGGTTTTACAGTGACGATGATTCTTCCGATAGGAGAGAGATAACATGGATAAAATAAAAGTTATAATTGCAGACGACAGTGATTTTGTTCGTGACGGTATGAAGATAATACTTGATGTGGATGATGATTTCGAGGTGCTTGGTGTGGCTTCAAATGGATTAGAAGCGATTGAGCTTGCCAAAAAAGAAGCACCGGATATATTTCTTATGGATATTCAAATGCCGGAGATGGATGGAATTGAGGCAACAAAGATTATAGTTGAGGAAGGGCTTGGAAAGGTTCTTATCCTTACTACCTTTGACGATGATGAGCTGGTAAAGCAGGCCTTGAAAAACGGAGCGAAGGGTTATCTTATAAAAAATCATACACCGGAGCATCTAAAGCAGATGATAAAGTCTGTTTACTTCGGTACAGGCGTTATGGAAGCAAGCGTAATGGAGTCTCTTACCGCCGGTAATACTGCGACGTCAGGTCTTTCCGAAGGCTTTGATGCAACGCCTTATTCGCCGAGGGAGCTTGAGATTATTAAGGCGGTGGCAGAGGGGCTTTCCAATAAAGAGATAGCAGGCAAGCTGTTTATCTCCGAAGGAACTGTAAAGAATTATATAACGGGAATTCTATCTAAAGAGGGCTTGTCCCACAGGACGGCTCTTGCGGTATATTATCTGACAGGAAAGAAATGAGTATATTATGAAGTTAGTATTTGCATCAGATTCCTTTAAAGGAACATTAACAAGTAAACAGATATCAACGCTTCTTGATAAGGCGGCACATGAGATATTCGGAAATGTCGAGACAGTAAAACTTTGTGTGGCTGATGGCGGCGAAGGCACGATAGATGCACTCATTGATTCTTTGGGAGGAGTCAAAGAAACTCTTACGGTTCATGGACCTCTTATGGAGGAAGTCAGCGCCTATTACGGAAAGATAGATGAAAGAAGAACGATAATCGAGATGGCGGTTTCATCGGGACTTACGCTTGTTCCGGAGAGTAGAAGAAATCCTCTTTATACATCTTCCTATGGTTTGGGAGAACTTGTAAAGTCAGCACTTATAAACGGTGCGGACGATATAACCGTATGTATCGGTGGTTCGGCTACAAATGACGGTGGTATGGGATTTCTTACTGCGCTTGGAGTTAGATTTTTAGATGCAGACGGAAACTGTCTGGAAGGAATAGGAGCAAATTTAAATAAGGTTGTTAAGATTGATATATCAGGATTAATGCCAAAAGCAAGTAAGGCACATTTTACGGTTATGTGTGATGTTACGAATCCTTTGTGTGGAGAGAACGGTGCTACATATACCTACGGAAGACAAAAGGGCGCATCTGATAAAGAACTTGAAATACTTGAAAGAGGAATGGTGAACTACCGAGATGTAATCATAGACACATTCGGAATAAATCCTGATATAATATCAGGAAGCGGCGCAGCAGGAGGAGTGGGTGCGGCACTTAAGATTTTCTTAAATGCAGATATTAGGTCAGGTATTGAAACTGTTCTTGATATGATTGGTTTTGATTCATATATATGTGATGCTGATTATGTCATAACAGGTGAAGGCAGGGCTGACGCGCAAAGCGTCTTCGGTAAAGTCGTTAAAGGAGTCGGTGACAGGGCGGCAAAGTATGGCATCCCTGCTATTGCTTTGTGTGGAAGCTTAGGTGATGGTTATGAGAAGCTTTACGAGCATGGAATTAAAGAAATTATTTCAGCATCGGAGGGCAAAGATATTGAAGATGTGATGAGATTGCCGGACAGGTATTACTACGAGGCTGCTTTGGAAATGTTTGAAGCTTTAATGAAAAGGGCGGTGAGAAAATGATTATCAATACAGGACAGAGGACAGACATACCGGCATTTTATGCAGAGTGGTTTGCCAACAGGCTAAAAAGCGGATTTGTCTGTGTGCGTAATCCTTATAATCCTAATCAGGTAAGTCGTTACCGGCTTGATCCGTCAGTAGTGGATGTGATTGGATTTTGTACTAAAAATCCTGCTCCGATGTTTCCGTACATGGAGCTTCTAAAGGATTACGGACAGTATTGGTTCGTAACGCTCACACCTTATGGACGGGACATCGAACCTAATGTACCGGATAAGCATCGACTTATAGAGGATTTTAAGAAGCTTTCCGATATAGTCGGGATTAACTCTATAGGCTGGCGGTATGATCCGATATTTCTCTCTGATAAATATACCTTTGAATATCATCTGCATGCCTTCGGACAGATAGCCAAAGAACTTGACGGATACACA
>JAFTFE010000140.1 GCA_017449765.1 Lachnospiraceae bacterium
AAAATGATTATACTGATGATAAAGGTATCGGAAGCTCCGATACGGGATTGCTGCATAATAGACTTGAAGAATGGCTTATGTTTTTAAGCTTTGATGAACCGGAATATATTGATATGCTTATATCGCATAATCCATACTTCAGAGAGTTATATGAGGACATATACGATATGTGCCTTAACACAGAGGGGTTGATTAATATGTATTCAAAGGAGTTAGCTGAATTAGATCATAATACGGTGATATATATGATTGATGAGTTAAAGGCTGAGGTAGATAATCAGCGGATTGAGATTGATAACCAGAAGGCTGAGATTGATAGCCAAAAGGCTGAGATTGATAGCCAAAAGGCTGAATTAAATAATAAAGATACAATAATAGCGACCAGTAAAAAAATAATTAATGAAAAGGACAATACTATCGCCGAATTAACCCGACAGCTTGAAGAACTAAAATCCCAAAAATAATTCATATGTCCCTGGGGACGGGGGAAAGGGGCGAAATATATCTTTTGGTATATCTTTCGCCCCTTTCCCCCGTCCCCAGGGACATTTATTTTGAAATTAAAGCTTACTTACCACCATACCAGGCGATGCCTTCATCTCTCCAGCCTAAGCTTACGAGATTGTCACGCTCATCTGCGTTGGTTGTATAATGATGTGAACCTGCTGCCTTGGCATTAGGATTATAAAGTCTGTAAAGTGCCTGTCCATCTTTATCTGACGAATACCAGCCGATACCTTCATCCTTCCATCCTAAACTAACAAGAGTATCTTTTTCTGACTTGCTTGTTGTATAGTGATGATCGCCTGCATTCGGATTGTAAAGACGATATACAGGTGTATCGGAGGTCTCAGGAGCATTCCATGCCACGCCTTCATACTTCCAGCCTAAGTTACTGAGGTTATCTTTCTCCGTCTCATTTGCAGTGTAGAAATGTTCACCGGAATTAGGATTATAGAGGCGGTACATCTGGACATAATATTCATATATACTATAATATGCAATACTTCCATTTGCGGTATAATTCACTATTTTTATCTCGTTTCCATTTGCATCATATTCTTTTGTATAATAATCAACAACACTTCCATCTGCGTTATATCTCGCATATTTTGTCTCATTTCCATTTGCATCATATTCTTTTGTATAATAATCAATAACACTTCCATTTGTGTTATAGTGCACTCTTTTTATCTCGTTTCCATTTGTATCATATTCATATATATAATAATTAGAGACACCTCCATCTGCCTTATATCCCACTTCTTTTATCATGTTTCCATTTGTATCATATTCTTTAGTATGATAACCAGAAATACTTTCATCCGCATAATAACTCACACTTTTTATCTCATTACCATTTGTATCATATTCATATGTGACACACCATCCTAAATACCATCCATCTGCTCCATCTGCGTTATATCTTGCATACTTTATCATATTACCATTTACATCATATTCTTTTGTGAAATACGTGCTTACAGCTGAAAAATTCACATAATTTTCTGCATATTTTGTCTCGTTTCCATTTGCATCATATTCGTATGTATAATAATAGGAAACACTTCCATCCGCATAATATCTCACATATTTTATCAAGTATCCATTTGCATCATATTCGTATGTATCATTATAGGAGACACTCCCATCTGCCTTATATCCCGCTTCTTTTATCTCATTGCCGTTTGTATCATATTCAGCAATAGCTATAATACTCCCATCTGATCTATATACTTTTTTATTTATAAGAAATTTACCTGTAGTATTCCCCGAATCACCATATGATGTCAAAATCATATCATCCATGATATCACATACATATTCATCACTATCAAAAATCATCTCATAAGATGTTGATATTATATCATCATACATAATAATATCATCAATATCAGTCTCATCTAATTTTTCTGTTTCATCAAGTTGCCCTTCTGCAATAACATCGTCTGTAACAGCCTCCACTTCCTCTTCTTCCGCCTGCACATCAATACCATAAAATCCACTTCCGGTAATAAGCATAACCGCACAAACCGTAAATGCCACAAATTTCTTCAGTCTCATTTTTCTTCCTCCACAAAACAATAATTTTAACTATATAGCAACATTTTAGCCTATACAGTTTATTTAATGTTAGCATAATTGCCTATACAATTCAAGTATAATTATATTGTATAGGTGGTGATTAAATGGACTATTATAAGATAGGTCAGCGTATAAGAAAAATCAGAAAAGCCTGCAATCTGTCTCAGGATCAGCTCGCAGAAAATGCAGGTATATCGGTCACACATATGAGTCACATTGAAACAGGAAACACGAAATTAAGTCTGCCTGTACTTGTTGAGATAGCAAAAACTCTTCAAGTGTCTACGGATGAACTGCTTTATGATAATCCTAATTCAGATAAAATAACAATCAAGCAGGAGATATCCGAACTCATAGATACCTGTACGGAAAAAGAAGCTAAAATCCTTATGGAAGCTATCAAATCATTAAAAATATGCTTAGATAAATATTCATGAGATATCCCCCAGGGCAAACAGCCCCCAACCCCCGTCCCCCAGGGACAAAAAAATACACCCTGCGGGTGCCTGCCCACAACATAGCAGACACCCCTGGTGTACTTAAAAATATATACTATAAATAACTTATAATCTGCTTTTAATAGCTTTCGCTAACTCGCTCTGCTCATCAGGATCAGTCTCATGCTGCTTCCATGTGAGCTTAACTTCATCATCCTTAAATCTTGGAATTATATGCATATGGAAATGGTTGACGGTCTGACCTGCAACCTCTCCGTTGTTCTGAACTATATTTAAGCCGTCACAGTTTGTTGCTTCCTTAACTGCCTTTGCTGCTATGGTTGCAAAAGAGAATACCTTTGCTGCTGTCTCTGCATCAAGCTCAAATACATTATCAAAATGTTCCTTAGGTATAATCAGTGCGTGACCTTTATTCGCAGGAGCCACGTCCAATATACATTTTAATTCATTTGACTCATAAACAGTCGCTGAAGGGATATCTCCCTTTGCAATCTTACAAAAGATGCAATCTTCCTTAATCATTTTCTACCTCCTAAGCTTTAAAGCCCCTGTTGTAATCGCCCTCAAGACTTTCATTTAAGGTTCCCTTACCATATGTAAGTCCTGCATAGATTTGATGAACATTTTTCATAACCGGCTCTTCGGTATCAATCTCATGAATCTTCTCGAAGCCTACACGAAGATCGTCCATCATCTTCTGACATCTGTCAAGCTCGCACGGCTTTCTCTTCACAGTGGACTGAATATATTTGGAATATATAAATCTTAACACATTAAGAACCTTACGTCCATTCTCATCTTCCGGATTAATAGAACTCATAAGCTCATTATGCACCTTTTTAGCCATATTCATATTTTTAAGGTATTCTTTGATATCCTGCAAACCTTCCTCGTGTCTTCCATAAGCTGCAAGAGCATCCTCAATATATATCTTTTCCATATCACAGGCTATAAGCAAAAGTCCGCTGTGATTTGCCTGTGTAATTCTCAATGTAAATTCTTTTTTAAGCTCGTCTGTCATTTCTCCTCCTACATTTAAAGTGATTGCAGAACCGACATAGGAAAATCAATCCTGCAACCACCATCTATATTATTGCAATAATTGTAATAATGATTCCGGTCTCTCGTTTGATTTCTGCATCATTGATATAGCAGCCTGCGCCAAAACATCCTGTTGTGTATAATTCGTCATTTCCTCAGCCATATCAGTATCCATAATTCTTGAATATGCGGCTGTAAGACTTTCACCCTGAACCTCAAGGTTATCATATATATCATTAAGTCTGTTCTCGTATGCACCAAGCTTTGAACGGATATTTGATACTCTCTTAACTGCTTCATCTATAGCCTCGATAGCCTGTGAAGCATAATCATGAGTATACATTATAAGGTTGTCTATCTTAAGAGATTTTGAATCTATATTAGGTATATCTATCTTTAATTCCTCTCCTGAATAAGCACCTGTCTGAATTGTCATTACTCCGGCAGTCATTACCTCTATAGTAGTGCTTGCATCAGCAGGATCAAAATTATCCGGATCAACACTTACCTTCATCTCAAATCCGTTTCTGTCAATAATAGTCAAATCGTTTCCTTTAGCAGTATATGTAGCGGATGAAGAAAATCCCTTATCTGTAGATGTTATAGATGCTACACAATCCTTGCCGACCTCTTCGTCACCATCATTTATTCCAAGTAATGACGCAAGTTCTGTATTTCCTATCTTAATGCTTATCTTCTGGTCTGCACCGTATTCATTTGATCTGAATATTACCGGTGAACCGCTTGCAAAATCAGCTTTTGTCTCACCACCGTCGCTTGAAGCAAATACATCTACACCTATCTTCTGAAGATGACTTTGGAGTGCCTCATATGCCTCTGTCATAGTCATACCTTCGGTTATTTCTACGCCAAATCCATTTACATTAACTGTACCTGCCTGTTCCTTGGTAATTGTAGCAGCTGAATAAGTCATACCTGTTGTATATGTCGCACGCTCAGCAATAGATGTTATGGATAATTCATAACTGCCGGGTGCAACCTCACCTGATATATATGTAGTCTGAATACTGAACACACTTGACATACTTCTTCTTGATGCTGAACCATCTAAAAGCTTCTGCTCGTTAAACGCTGTCGTATCAACTATCTGGTCGATCTCCTGTGTCAGAGCATCTATCTCTTCCTGTATTGCGTCTCTGTCATCTTCCGAAAGAACATCATTTGCGGCACGGGTTGCCAGTTCTCTCATTCTCTCCAATACTGAGTGTATCTCATTAAGACCACCCTCTGCGGACTGGATAACAGATATACCATCATTTGAGTTTAGTGATGCACGGTCAAGTCCTCTTATCTGTGAATCCATTCTGGTAGATATTGCAAGTCCTGCTGCATCATCAGATGGATTTGTTATCTTATATCCTGAAGAAAGTCTCGACATTGACTTAGCTATATTATCATTAACCTTAGCAAAATGTGAGCTTGCATTAAGCGCCAAAGAATTGTGATTTATCCTCATATTAATTACCTCCGTAACTTTCCGAACTTTTTAATCTATATGTTTTATCGGTTCAATCGTGACTTTTATTAACCACTTATACCTACTATACTCTGAACCAATGCTACTGCCGCCTCGTACAACATTCTCTCATCAGCCACACTATATTCTCCCATATAAGCTGTTGATACTGTACCGAATGTAACATTATCCGTATTATAGCCTGACCCGCCTAAATTGCTCTTGAACCGGGTCATAATCTGAACCGAATTTAGAAGCCTGTTGCCATCGCTGGTATCGCTTATGATATGTCCATACATATTACCGTTAGCACCAACCCTTATTTCTGTACTGATATTTCCAAATCTCTCATCAGACATATTAATATCTATAGTACCTCGTCTTTCGATATTATGTTCAATACTTAAATTAATTACGTTTATACCGTCTCTCGTCTCAACAGGTATCTGATAACGGGAATTTCTTGCCATTCTGCTCATTATGTTAAAGCCTGCATTTATGGTTTTTATTGAAGCTATGTCCTTACCGGTAAGCTCACCTAAAGCACTGAACTGATACATCATCTCAGTAATCTGATTTCTTAAATCTTCATATTTTAAGGACATTTCCTCACTTCCACGCAAGGATTCTAATATAGATTCTTGTGAAAAGTCAGCCGGGTTAACGGATATTTCTTCGCCTGTCATGGAATCCGTCATACGCTCCGACTCTTCATCTATTGCATCATCTTTAAAATTGGTATTGAATTTAAGTCCTGCCATAATATCCGATACCATCTGGTATATACCGCCCGGAGTATTAAGCATCGTATCAACTGCGAAAGCATTTATCATGCTGTATTCTATATTATTTTCTCTTATGAATTCCTCTACATTCTGATTGAGTTCATTAAACCTTGCTATATCCTGTTCTATATCATCGGAAGAATCAGAAGCCATATCAGGTTCACTGTTAAACGCACTCTCTATCTGCTCATCTATCCTTGTGCCTAATCTGTTCAATTCATCAAGCATACCAAAGTCATCATCTACAGATACATCAATTCCCATACCCTTGCGGCTTCTCATGGCAGACAGAAGATTTCTTACCGTAAGTCTTGAACTGTTTGCAAATAACCATCCTGCTTCTCTGTCACCGGATTTTGCAAGCTTGTTCATTAGTCGGTATATACCTATATAACTTTCTCTTTCTTCAATGCTTACCTCACCCTTACTCTCCATATCCCTAAGATATGAAGCAAAGTCCTCAGCTTCAGATACGCCTTCATTATATCTCTTATTTCTTATCGTCTTATTCAAATCCTCGATAGAAGCATCCAAAGGATTTATATTATCTTTGATAAGTCCTAATACTGCCTCAGGATACAGGTTACTTATAAACTCGTTAACCTGTCTGTCATAATTCATAACCTCTGTTATATTGTTCTCGGTAATTTCAAGCTGATTATATCCTAATATCCTTACTGCACGCTGTGTATCATTATTAACAGGCAAAGCCATACTTTCCAAAATATCATCAACATTATTAAATGCTTTACTTATGCTGTCACCCATATCATATCTCGGTGCCGTGCCAACTGCCTCGTAGCTTTTTACCACCTTTTCATAGCTTACGGAAGTTAAGGCTGCTCCCGTATCATCAACTTCAGACGTTATGGATACACTTTCCGATACTGCAGATATGTGAAGTGAATTTATACTGAATACACCACCGTTCATAAGCGGCGTACCAAGTATCTTCGCCGGTGCATCTGCTATATCATTGACCTTATTTACTATCTCATTATATGTAAGGAGATTGTTATCACTTGGTTCGACTCCGGTATTTTTAAAAGCGTTTCTTAATAACTCTCTCTCGACATCTCTTAACAGATTTACCACTTTAGACAGCTCTCTTGTATCTACATTCACGTCAAGACTTGTCATACGCACAGCAACCTCCATTGTCATGGAAAGGCGTATCTCCTCCATCTGTCTTCTGGCCGTAATTGACTTTGCATCAGGAGCATTTTCGTCAATCGTACTGCGTAATTCAGCATATTCTGATCCAATATTTCTTTGCTCAGATTGTGCTGATTGTGCTATATCTTTCTTATCTGAAATATCAATATCATAATTCTCAAGATTATTAACAGCTGAAGCAATCGTTACTTCCCTGCCGTCCTTAGCCATATCATAAACAAGTTCCGGACTGACTTTTTCTACATCTGACATAAACTTTCTGGCTGCGGAATATATGTCAATATCAAAATCTTCTATTTTTATTTCAGATATTTCCTGTCCTATAAACGACTTCAAATCCTCATATTTTCTTATATTATCCGTAGTAACCGGTATGTCATTATTAATAATAAGTTTTGCGTCATCTTTATGTTCATTATCCGATTCATAGCCTGCCTGCTCAATAATTTTTTCAATCTGAGGTCTCATCTCGGAGAACTCCTTGTCTGATATATTATTATCAGAAACTATGGTTCCGCTATAATGCGCCTTGTATAAGCTGCTCTCATTGACAGACATTTCATTATGTAACAGATATAATATCTCCTTATTATCCAAAGTGAAATTATCTGCATTAATATTCTTATTCCCGTTTGATTTTTTTTCTTCATTTTGATTCGTCGTTTCATCTGTATTTTCTACTGCAGGATTTTTTGCAGTCTCAACCGGTTTATCCGGTTCCGGCTTTTTATCGGTTACAGCATCATCAGTTTTTTGCTCTGTCCTCGCTTCACTTACAGATGACACATCTATATCAACCTCAACTCCGCCTACCTTGGTAGTTCCGCCTATAACTGTCATACCGGAGGTGTCACCTTCCGAAAATGCTATCTCTGCCATCATTGCACTAAGCTCATCCTTGTGCTCATTGTGGCGCATAGTATTAACCATGCCGAGTAAATCCGACATACTTGCACCTTCTACATCAACACCCATAAGCTTAAGTCGCTTTATCTCTTCGGAAGTAAGATTTCTTGTAACCTCTTTCTCATTTTCTTTTTCCTTAGCTTCTTCCGAAGCGGAATCCAAACCTGCTTCCTTAGCCTTCTCCTGTCTGTTTTGTATATACTCCTGAAAGTTTTTCATGGTAGTATTCTCAAGATAATTATCCTTCTTACTGCCACGTGAAAATTTATATCCGAGCAGCTCATCCACATCCTTAGAAGATGTGTTCTGAACATTGGAAGTTTTTGCGGAAGACACATTTATACCGTTTCCATAAGGAATTTGATTAACTTTATCATTAAGATTATCTATTATTTGACTCATATAACACCCGACCTTTAAATAAATTTCTAATTATTTTATCGGTGTCTAAAGTGTTTTTCTGAACTAATAATTTACATATCTTATCGGATCAATTGGCACATCATTTTCCCTCATCTCAAAATGCACATGCGGACCGGTGCTGTCTCCTGTACTTCCAGACAGTCCTATAATATCTCCCTGAGATACCCTCTGTCCTACGGATACAAGTGTCTGACTCATATGACCGTACCTTGTTATTACTCCGTTTTCGTGGTCTATATATACACTTATTCCGTAACCACCATTCCAGCCTGATTGTATAACTATACCGTCTGCGGAAGCCATAACTTCAGTTCCCGTCGGCACCGCCATATCTATACCGTTATGATTGGTTCCCCATCTTGGTCCAAACCCTGATGAAAGTATATAATTTTCGACCGGTAAAATATAGGGAAGTCTCTCCTTCGTACCTATATGTACCACCCTGGGTACTGCCGCATCTATAATTTCACTGTCAAGCATCTTACGTTCCTGAATATCTCCGTTATAGAAAGTTTCAACTACTGTAGTTTCCTTGGTTCCTGCTTCTTCCTCCTGTGTTATTTCAACCTCATCTTCATACATTGTATCATCATATACATATTCGCATTCAGCATAGTACGGATTTACATATTTATAAATCTGAGTTGATGTACCTGTTAATACGGGATTGGAATTTGATACTTCAACCACATTCTCCTTTCCGTGTGATATATACCAGCTTTCACCTTTATATACCAGAACTGAAAGGATTATTGCTAATGTAACGAATACGAGCATTCTTAGTCTTCTTTTGTAAGGTTTGTTAAATATTTTATTCATCTTTAATCATCTCCTAACATTTTTGTAACATTTTTGTAATAATTTATATAGTATGTGTCGTCGTCTTTTTATCTACAAAAAGCTACAAAAAGTTATATTCATAGTGAATAAATCCAAAATATTCATCTATGTATTAATAAAATCTTGTGTTAATTTTTTTCTTGTGCTACAATTAAATGTGGTTTAAATATGGAATAAATGAGAGGTGCAATATGGCTAAAAAATTACTTGATATAGAAGAGGTTCCTTCTTATCTTTCTAACAAGGTCAAGCAGGATTTAAAATTCAAGACAGGCAATTTTGTATGGCGTGTACAATTTAATATTCCTTTGGACCCAAAAACTGTCAATTCAGACACAATGTATGTGACAGATTCCGAGGATCACAAGCTGCAAACCTATATAAGATATGACGTGCAGAAGGAGGTTATCGAGGTCGAGCCTATGGAGGCTTACGCTCCTAACAACAGTTATCATCTAAACATTACTACACGGGTAAAATCGCGTGGAGGTCAGTCGCTTCGTGAACCTGTAAAAATCAAATTTGCTTTTTCAGATTCATAGTATTATAATTGACAGATATCAGATAAATTATTCATATAAGACAAAGAGCCGGTTGCTAAGCCGGCTCTTATATATTAATGCAGTCTTTTTTCAGGTATATTAACATTTCACTAAGGAGGAGGTTTAACCTATATGAAAAATACTTCTCCATAATTTATAGGTTGTCAGATAAGGTATAGTATATAATTCAGACTGCATTGATTTACATTTTAATATGTATCAGGCACATAATTAATATACTCATTTCATATAATTTATGTTACAAAATAAAAATATTTAATATCGTTATTGCATTATTATCACATTGTCTCGCCAAATAAGCAGTTCGTGCTTGCTTGGCTCGCTTTATTGTGGTATTATAATACACAAGTTTTTGAAGCAAAAGGAGGATTAGATTTTATGAGTTATACAGCTAATGTCATTGATTATAAAGGAAAAGAAGTAATCGAATTAACAGCAGGCAAGTACAAAGCAATTATTGCACCTTTTTTAGGCAGCAACATCTTACGTATGCAGGATGTCGAGGCTGATATCGACATATTCAGAAATGACGAAAAACTAACCGTAGAAGAATTAAAAGCATCTGCTGAGGTCTATGGTATGCCAACACTTTATCTTCATAACAGATTATCAAATGGTGTACTTAAAGTATCAGATGCAACATATCATTTCCCTATAAATGATCCTCTTGGCAATCACTTACATGGATTCCTTCATAAACGCGAGCATTCCATCGTAAGTGCAGTTGTAGAAGGAAGCAACGTTATCGCAAAAACAGAATACATATATGATGAGAATGATGAATTCTTTGAGACATTTCCGGTAAGCTTCAAAGCAGAATTCACATTTACGTTAAACGACAATGGTTTGAATTATGAATTTACAATGACAAATACTTCCACAAAGCAGCTTCCTTTTGGAGTATGTAACCACACCACCATAAACGGTCCTTTTACACCTGATGGCGATGGTCTCGATGTAAGATTGTATGTACCGGTCGGAGAAAAGTGGGAGCTTGACAAACACTGTATCCCTACAGGCGAGTTTCTCTCCTTTGACAACCACGACAAGCAGTACATTACAGGTTCAATGATACCTGTACAGCATGATATTGATAATGATGTATTCTTCGCCGAGGAAGGTGTAATGGATGATAAACCATTCTATGGTGCCCTCGTATCAGATGTGAAGACCGACAAAAAGATTATATACGAAGTATGTAAGGATTTCAAATTCTGGGTTATCTGGAACGACCATGGAGACAAGGGATACTTCTGTCCGGAGCCTTGTACATGGATAATAGATGCTCCAAATCTTCCTATACCTGATGAAGAAACCGGTTATATGGAGCTTGCACCGGGCGAATCAAAAACACTTACTGAACGCATCTACACGTTATAATTGAGACGTGCAAAAATAAAAGAACAAGTGAAATGTATGCTTGCATACTTAATTTCACTTGTTCTTTTATTTTTATACGGCGAAAGCCGTGACCGAGCCGAAGCCTGCGTAGGCGAGGTACGCGTCTCATGCGGGCGAGGTACGCGTCTCATACCTTTTTCACAAGCAGCTCAACTACGAATCCATTGTCGTTATAATATTCCATACCGCCACCCTGCTTTTCCATATAATAATTAACAAGATAGAGTCCAAGTCCGTAGCCCTGCTTTTCTTTTGTATTTTTACCGCGATAATACTTTTCAAGTATGAGCGGAAGCTCTTCTTCATCTACTCCCGGACCTTCATCACTAATCGTAATTCTGATGAAATTATTATCCGGACTATTATTGCCCAGAGAATTATTAACTTTATCAAAGGAAACATGAATGTCCGTTCCGGCATATTTATAAGAATTTCCGACGATATTATCTATGACCTGCTCCATGCGGAGCTTATCAAAATACACCAGACATTCCGGTATATGATTATCCAAAATAATATTTCCGTATTCCTTAAGATTATTAAAATATCCCTCGATTAATCTTGAATCATTTTCCGAAGGTTCTATCTTTACCTCCTCCATATCATCAAGTGTTGCATGAAACACATTTCCCACAAGCTGATTTATGGTTTCGGATTTATTGGAGATATAGCTAATCTTTTCAAGATAGCCATTTAGCTCGTCGATTTTTTTCTCAGATTTTTCGGCTTCCTTCTCGGCTTCTTCCAGCTCCTTGCTTACCTTAAGTTCCAAAACCTCACAGGTTGCCTGAATGGTCGCAACCGGAGTCTTTAAATCATGACTTAGCTCTGCCACCATCTCACGCTTTGCCTTCTCTGCCTCAATCTCCCTTTGCCTGGCTGTTTTAAGCTCCTCCCTCATAAGGTCAAAGCTTTCCGTAAAGCTGCCAAACATATTGTTTTTATGAATCGGAAGCGGCACATCGAGATTTCCCTTTGCTATGGAGGAAGCAAATTCCTCCATCTCCTTTACAGGCTTTACCTGCAAAAAATATACAAGCAGAATGAACGCATAGCCAACAACCAGGATAACCGACCAAAGAATCAGAATCTGTTTTTGTGCAACATCCTTTTCCGCGACGAAGCCTTCATTTATACTATTCCAAACCTGCTTATAGACAGTAAGCTCCTGTTCATTGTAAGACTCAACATTTTTTACAGATAAATCCATACCCTTGAAAATGTTAAGTATAATCGCAAGTGCCGCCATCATTAGCACTGTAAATATAATTATTATTTTTCTGAAATTACTCATACCTCAAGCATATATCCCGTCCCCCAGATGGTCTTTATATACTTGGGATTATTGGGATCCTCCTCAAGCTTTTCTCTAAGCTTTCTTATATGTACATTAAGTGTGCCGTCGCTGTAAAATGTGTCTCCCCATACCTCATCAAAGAGCCTGTCCTTGGTGACTATCGTATTTTTATGTTCATATAAGGCTTTTAAAAGTGCAAATTCCTTTGCTTTTAAAGGAATGCTCTCGCCGTTTAATATCGCTGACATGGTTGCTGTATCAAGAAAAAGAGCTTCATCAGCTCCATCAATGATTATAGTTTCGGAATTTGAATTACTATCTGCAGAAAGCTTTTTCATCTGCTCCACTCTTTTAAGATTAACCTTGGCCTTTGCCAAAAGCACTGACAGGCTGTAAGGCTTCTTGATATAATCATCACCGCCTATGCTTAAGGCAACCAGGACATCATCATCACTTTGCCTTGCGCTGATAAAAAGAATCGGAAGCTGATATTCTTCTCTTACCCTCTTGCATACATCAAAGCCCGAACCGTCTCCGAGATTAATATCAAGTAAGATTATGTCAACTTCGTTATTATCCAGAAAATCATAACAATCAGCTGCCGAGCCCACAAACTTTGTCTTTACATCAAACATCTCAAAATATTCCGCCGTCATCTTTGCAAGCTCTATCTCATCATCTACAATCAAACAATTATAATGCATAAGCCCTGCCTTTCTAATATACATATATAAGCCACTACATTAACCTGCCATTTGCTTTCTGATTTTCTTATTCACGCTGCCGTCTGTCAACACCCTTATTCTGATAATATTCACGTTTTGCCTTATACATCCTATCATCCGCGGTTTTTATCAATGTATTAATCGTAGCATCCGGAAACTCACGAACTGAAGCATAGCCTATAGAGATATTCAGGCTCTTCACATTTTTTCCCTTCCAATTATCCGTAAGTGTACGTATTTTTTCAATAAGCTTATCAAATGTATTTTCATCAGCATAAATTAATGCAGCAAACTCATCACCGCCGATACGGTAAATGTCCCCATTATCGCCAAAACAATCCTGCATACAGGAAGCCGCTCCGCATATTAATTCATCCCCTGAAAGATGTCCAAGTGTGTCGTTAGTATTTTTCAAGCTGTTAACATCCGCTGTAACATAAATGAATTTTTCATCACTCATTTTGTCCGGCAATGTTAATAATGCCTCTTCGTAGGCTCTCCTGTTAAGACAGCCGGTCAACCCGTCTGTTGTGGATAAGCGTAACAGCATTGCATTACTTTCATGAAGTCGAAACATAATACTTGCAAATACACCCACAAAACCGGAGATAATCACAATAATCAGGATTGATACAAAAATACTCCA
>JAFTFE010000141.1 GCA_017449765.1 Lachnospiraceae bacterium
ACAATCAGAATTCATAGTCATTGTGATTACATGTCACCTGACGAATATGAAAAGTTGTACGAAAGGGTAATGTCTCTTCCAGCAGCTTAGCTGACAGAACATCTCATTTTAATTTGTACTAAATCTTGACATAGGACCATTCCTTATCCTGTATATAAGATGATTCATAATTTTTAAATAAATTAATCTCATCTTCCATCATTCTATTTTTAATCGTTTTACTATTTATACTATATCTCTTTATACCACCATTGGTTTGTATAAAACATATCTTTCTCTCTTTATCCGATTCATTATTTTGATATTTTACGCCTGCGATTGTGCTTAATTCTATTTTCAGATTATCATCCACATACGACTGAGAAAATTCAAATTCATCTATTAGTTTTTGACTCAATTCATACCTCAATGAATCGCAAAACTTATTTGCACTATCACAATATTTATATTCTACGATTACTGACGAATCCTCGTCACTTGTATTAATATAAAATTGTTCTTCAGAATAATAATTCTTTAGATATGCTATGTAATAGATTTTGTTATCAAAATAAACTATCAATTGCGGATGCAATGTTACATATACTTCTTTAAATTGACCATTCACTGTATATTTAATACTATTATCATCTTCATAATAATTAAATGATGGAGCTATAATCATATTATGATATATAAATGCGATAAATCCTCCCCCCAATATCAAACCCAAAAATGCACCACCAATTTTTGCCAAAATATTATTTTTTTCTTTTTTATCATTCATATTCTATACCATTCATATTAAATCATACACATATATTTTGTCATATCGATATACAAAAGCATCTGCCTAAGATTTAAAGGATACTATCACATGATTTTATAAAAAGCAACAATTAATAATATTTTTAGTCAACTTTACTAAACTTAATAATTAATACAAGGACATTAAATCAATAAAATTTGTAAAATTATACTATTGACAAAAAATATTCAAAATATTATTTTTTATTAATCGATAAAATTGGTGTTTAGCATTTTAATATGAAATTATACAATTATAAAATATGAAAGCCGGCAGACCTGCGAGTCACTTTAGTTCTCGCAAGCCTGCCGGCTTTTCAAAATCATTGTCTCTATAACTATTTATACCCTTAATTCATATACCACACTTCATATCTAAGCTTTGATAAAGGTTTATCCAGAAACTGTTCTGGAGAAGATGGGATGTTATAAACAATCTCCATCATCCTTTCCTTTGTAAGTCCATTTCTTTCAAAACTCTCAGCAAGTTCACTCAAATATCTTTCCGAGTATGTTTCCTTACAGATAAGCACCTCTTGTACTATATCCCGATGAGCCTTATAAAGAGTTCCCAATTTAAGTCGGTTAATATCTTTTTCAAAATCAGCACATTTTCTACAATCGATTTCTATCTCAATCGATTCAATATTGGTCATATAGTCATCAGCCTTCAACCAAACCCTGAAATGTGGAAGTGCATCATAATCATACTCTTTATGTGGAAAGAAATAAAACAGCTCATCTTTCTTAAATCGATTGCATATTGGGCAAGCAGGTATAAGATTGTAGAAAGAAGCTGCAAACAAAGGATATTTGCTCTTGGGCAAATAATGATCAAAGTCGCATCCCTTTATTCGTCCATCTACATAAACATAGTTCCTGTTGCAATAGGGACACACCTTTCCACTTACAGTCTCATGCAAAAAAATCATTGCATCCTGAGCCATATCCTCATAAAGCCGATTTTTAATATATTCTAACGGCGAATTCAAATCATTTTTATCATCATTGGAGCGAAAATGTTCATGATCCAAAAACTCTTTCAGTTCCATCAATTCCGTTGGCAATGCACATACGACGTCTTTATATGAGTATGATTTACCGTTAACATTAGAAAGATATCTATTGCACCACTCTTCCGGATTTTGAGAATCTGAGTATCTCCGATTTCTCAAGTTCTTTTCATAAAAGCTCTCTGCAATACTTCTTTTTTCCTTATCATCTTTTGAGGCAAACAAATATGGAACAAACAATCTATATACACCTTTTATCCACTGCAAAAATCATTCTGTATCATCCGAAGTTTGACTAAATGTATTTCTTCTGACATCCAGTTTTATCCAATCAAGCATCCTTTTCATGTGTTCTTTAAGAATACCGTTTCCAACAATTTTGCACCGTTCTTCGATGCTATAAAACTTACCGATAAATACCTCTAAATCTGCACCATCCATATCTTTTCTCTTTGTCATCCTTTCCCTTAAAGAATCAATTTCCTGCAAGAGATTTCTTATGTATCGGGAAGCATACTCCCCCATTGTATTATCGAGAAAAAATGAATCCTTATAAATCTGATATATCTCTCTGCCAAACGATTGTGATGTCGTTTTTCTATCCTTCACATGGAATCCATCATTATCACGATACAGATATGCTGTGTTTTCTGATGGAACATCTGACAAACATAATGGTGAATGTGTGGTAACAATAATCTGTATCTTTTTTTCACTTTCAGAAAAAATATGCTTTAGCTCTTCGATAATCTCATATACTATCCTTCTCTGCCACTCAGGATGAAGATATAAGTCAATCTCATCTATAAGCAATATAATATTATCATCTAACCGTTCAATATTATTACCTTTTATATGTTGAATCTCCGGTAATAAATACAGCCATGAGGCAAAATTCTGAAGGCATCTTTGACCCGTTGAAAGATCGTTCTGAACCAATCTTATGTATTTTATCAGAAACGAATTCTGAGACTGATATGATTTCTCCATTAAATCAAGGAACTCTTTATAACCATTAGTTCCCCGCAAAAACTTCATAGTTCTATCATAGGATATATCTTTTGGATCATATATATTTTGCACTCTATCGCAGCATTTTGAAATCGCAACTAGTTCTTCGATTTCTTTTAAAGCATTTTGATAATACCCTATACTTCTTAGCTTATGCTTGTTTTCTTCGTTTTCTGCTTCTGTTTTTATATAGTGTATCGCATCATCAACACTATTTATGGAATCAGGTATTTCTTCTCCTTTATCTATGCACAACTCAAAAAGAAGGTTATAATAAATGTATCTTGAAAACTTATCTTCTTCAGAAAGATTCGCGTATAATCTTTCTATTATCTTTCCATTCCAATAGATGTGCTCTTCAAATGCCTCTTCGGTTAAATCTTTCAAGGCAATACTTTTATCTCTCTCCCACGGGTTCTTCTCAGCTTTGTAATTAAAGTAGTCTACACTTCTATCACTCAGCACCCCATAAATAGGAACAAGTCTAATCTTAAATCCATCCTGAAGCCGCTGGAATAAAGATGTGTTGACATTGTCATTTACATGATCATCTTCCATCTTCTTATAGAATCTAAGATCCATAATCCGCTGAAAGCCTGAAACAACATTATATGCTTTTAATATTTTCATCCAGTAATAGTATTCATCTACTGTATTAAACTTATTATTATGGTTTATGATCGTTTCAAAATAAGCACTTGCCCATGTATTATCCGCAGCCGGAGATATCATTGCCGTTTTTATTTTGCCCATCGAAGAAATCCCCGATGCCCATTTTTCATAGAAACTACTTGTAAAATATATAATAGATGTTTTCTCAAAAACTCCTTTTATAGCAACATCTTTCCTTGTTTCGTTTTTTCCTGATTTGAAGCTTGTATCATAAGATGATGAAAATAACTTTTTGGTATTATTATCTATCTTGAAAATTCCTTGCTCAATCTTATGATATAGATATAATCTCTTTTCTTTTCTAACGATAAATAAATACTGCTCCCTTTTATTATGCTCAACCAGATCTTCCAATTCGTCATAGGGTGTAATACCTAAAATAGCGCGTAGAATATGTGTTTTTCCAGAACCATTCTCTCCCACAACAGCAGAAAGTGAAGCAATACTTCCATCTGAAAAAATATCCTCTTTAGCTTCCCAATTTTGATCAGCTACAAGAGTGTACAAACCTTCATTTGGCAAGCCCGATTCATCTATAATATATTCTACACGAAAATCGTATTTCGGTGAGAAGTTCACCCCTTGATTCTGTGATTTATTATTTGGATTATAGTAAAATATTAGTTGCATAGAATAACGGTTCTCCGTGATTTTATATTCTCCGTTTTGAAGCTTACTCTTCTATACAATATAGGAAGAAGCTCCGATGTGGTTTTACTATTCATTTCCCTATCATGATCTTGGTTTCCTATGCCCTTTTTACATTTTTTCTGTTATTTTCCTTCTATCCATTGATTCTTCTAGTGTTACGGGTTTATAACACCAATCTTTTCAGGAGAGCCTCTTATTCTTACAAGCCACTTCCATTATTTCACAGTACCTGACCCCTCACACTTCAAAACCAAACTCTTTAGGAGAGCTGTAATCTTATTCCAAATGTCAATAACATGACTTCCCACTTTCTGCCAGAATATAAACAAAGCCAGCAACAATACCATCATTATCAGAACAACCACAGCATGCAAAAAGAATTCCTGTGCAAGAGTCATGTACTCAACTTTTCTGTTGATTACATTTTCGTTTTTAAAGGTATACAAAAACTTTTTTCTAGCAATCTCTGCTTTTTTGTAATCTGCGTAATCCCAAGTCTCAATTACATTTTTTGCTTTACTCGCTTCTAAAATAATTGAGACATTATAGCCAGCATTCAAAGTCTCCCTCACACCAAGCACGTTGAATGTATTTCGCTGAAGTGCTTTAACAGAATTAATTATGGCAAAACACAAATAAAATATAGCCAATCCGAGCAAAAAAGGAATCACTATTCCCAACCACGTCGGAACTGTCGTCAAAAAGCCTGACGATGAACCAGGCATAAACTCCTTCAATAAATTCACTAGTATTGTCACTGCTACTGAAAATGTGCCAATGAATACGATAGCCTTTGATTCCACCTCATGGAGCCTGGCATCCTCTCTTTTTTCATATTCATCAGCAAATTTCAACATCAGATCAACTTCATTATCCTGAAATTGATATTTTTTAATTTCCTGTTCTATTCTGTTCTTACGTTTATTTTCTTCCCATTCTTCTTCTTTCGATAACTTGTCAATAGTTGGAAAGAAAAAATCCCTAATTTTTCCCATTGCGCCACTAACCAACACACAAACTCTTGCTTAAACTTTAATATACTCAACTGCACTCCAAATCCACAAAGCCACAGTCACTAATACTACAGCGAAAGCAGCTTCACAATATTGCAGCTTATCGGGAATCCCAGTCTTTCCTCAAGCCACGCCCACTGCCCATTAGGATTACATTCAAGAAAAACATAATTGTCATCCTGTGTCAGCACCATATCAATTGCGGAATAGATCAATCCAAGCCTTTTGGTAATTTCCTTACACATTTCTTGTATAGAAACAGGCAGAATATGTTCAGTATGTTCAAGAGTTCCCCTCGCTCTTCGCCAGTCTATCTGAGCCATTGAATCCGTTTGTGATTCTATCATTGCACAATAAACACGCTCACCTATTGTAACAATACGCAAATCGGCCGCTTTTTCTATGCGATTCTGTAAGTAGAGCGGAAAACTTTCAATTTGACCATCTGCCGGAACTCTCTCTAGCTTTGAGGTAAAAATAACCTTCCCCGATTCATCACCCATCCCACCTGATCGAACAGGCTTTATTATACAGTCTCTGGAATGTGTGTTAAAAAAATCTTTAATTCGATCTGAAGAATTTGACAATATTGTATCAGGTGTGATAAAGCCAATTTCTTTTGCCAGTCGTAACTGATGTATCTTATTCTCTGCTTCTCTAATCCTGTAGACATTGTTAATCCAGTATCTGCTCTCCAATATTTTATAAATTCCTTCAAGTATCTGAGCCGCCTCTCGTTGAAGGTAATATTTCTCTGTGCTGTCTAATTCTGACTCAATGTGGCTTAGATTTGTTATACGTGGTCTTCGAAAATATACCGATGTAACCTGTCCTAAATCAATTACGCTGTCCTTCTCATTATCTCTTAAACAGAACACATCTGTGGTAAAATTGAAATCGACATAAACTTTTTCGGGAATCTCTTCTGTATTAAGACGATAATAGGGTAACTGCTGCCTCCGAAGTTCTCGGACAACATAATCTACTGTAACATCATCCTTATTTGTAATCAGTAAAATCATACCATATATCCTACATAATCCAAAGACAAATCATGGTTCTCCATTGGCGGTTGTGCAGATACATCATCCTCATCATCGCGCTCCCGATCTACAAAGGTCTTGGAGAACAGCTCCTGAAAATAAGGCATATCATTAATAGCTTTCGAATTCGATAAATCCAACATCCGAGATATCTCAAATTCTTCATCGTCTCGTTCTCGGATTTGCTCTGTCTTCGTGTATAACTCAGCTAGAGCGCCCGCCTGCCAATCATCCTCATCATCGCGCTCCCGATCTGATTCCGTCTTTGTTTCCAACTCAGCAAAAGCCAATTCTTTGCCAACCATTTCACGAGATTCATCCGTTTTTGTGTCCAATTCAGCATAACTCCGCTCATCATCAGTATCAATTTCACGATCAGTCTTTGTTATAGTCATAAGAGCAGAATACTTTCCAGCTTCTATGAAAGGAATTTGCCGATTCGCATTAAGTACATTCATATCCAGGCAATAATCGTAATGAAATAGTACTTCATCACACCCATGACTACGGTTGATAGCTAATGTAAGAAGAAATGGCTTTGCATATTTTAATATATCCATAATCCTCACCTCTCATTCTCATAAAAAACTATTAATACTGTCTCTAATAACATCTGATATACCAATGCAATGTACCAAACCTGTTATTATAATCACCAATGTATCTACTAATATACATTATACTCCCGCAAATGTCAACTAAATATAGCGTAGTTAGGGACCAATAAAATAAGCGTCTTTATGACTCTCATATACTTTTACCTCTCATCTATAACCTTACAATCTGCCACCCTTTTCAAAAAGCTTATATGGGGTGGTCTAGTTTTCTATGCCATTTTTTACATTTTTTATCTATCATTTCCCTTCTATCCCTTGATTCTCCTAGTGTTACAGGTTTATGACACCAACTTTTTCAGAAGAGCCAGGTTTTCCTGCGTTTCACTCACAAATCCTTCTTCAGCGGCAGAGAATACTTTCTGGTATATTGGCAGAGGCATTTTATTTGATTCAGATAAGACGGCTGCTTCGATAGTCTGATAGCCTTTTGTGATCTCGCCGGTACTGCCATCACGAATATCAGTCAGTGCCTCTAATTTTTTACTTGAAGGTTTGGCAATATCAGAATTATCAATAACAATTACAGCGTAATTATCTTTAACATGTTTTTTACCAATGTCATATAAGGCTCTCCGTCGTTTCTTACTCTTTCTCTGTCGTTTCTTAATATTTGAGCAATTCAAGACGGAGTTCTCCGTCATTTATTACCCTTATTAAATGCTCCGTCGCTTATTGCTTTTAAAGCTCCGTCGCTTTCTGCTCTTTCCCCGTCAGTTTTTAATTCTAGCTCCGTCTTTTATTACTCACTTCTTCGTCTTTTTCTGCTTTCGGATAAGATTACAGACTGCGGATACCACAGCCCTTCTCATATGTTATAGTTACAGTTGCACAACCGACCACCAGATCAAAGAAAGATACTATGGCATCCGCAGTCTGTAATCTTTTATTATCTTTTTATTCTATTATATCTTTTAATCATCTTCTTGCATGCCAACATCTTTTCTTCTGGTGGTCGCAAATCTATCAAACCGAAAGGAGTTTTTGTTATGCTAAGAAAAAAGAAATTAAATGCTGCCGAGGAGCTTGTACATCTACTACAGCTTCCTCCTGATGTTATTGTTGATCATGTGGAGCATGCTCTTGATGAGGACACCTTCTTCCTTAATCTTCCTTTACAAGATAAAAGAATCTGTCCATTCTGTAAGTCCAATGACTGTATTGTTCGCGGTTCTGCCCTTACGCAGACCATACGCCACATTCCCGTTTCAGGACGAAAGATTTCCCTTGTTTTTTCCAAGCGACGTATGTACTGTGAAAACTGCTCATCGTCTTATTATGAGACTCCCTACTGGGTATTATCACGTCTCAAAATGTCAATAAAACTTTACTAGTCTGTCTTTCATGACTTCCAGGAGGTCATTTCTTTCAGGCAGATAATGAAAAAGGAACTCTTATCCGAACGCACTGTCCGTTCTGTATTTGAGTCAATTGAGATACTTCATCCGAAAACTCTTCCACGCACTTTATGTATAGACGAATCCCATGCCGAATCCGGCTTCTGGATAAAGAAGTCACATCACTGGAATAAGGACAAATATAATGTAAATGTTACCGACGTCGAGCGTTGTGTTGTTGTCTACATTTTCCAACAGCGTACTCTTGCTTTTCTTTCTTCGTATTTCAAGAAAACATATCCCACTATTCAGCGTATGGATGTCATATTCTTCTGCTGTGATATGAACGGCAGCTTTATCTCTCTCGCCAAGTCATGCTTCCCTAAAGCCATCATAGTCGTTGATAACTTCCATGCGATACAGATCCTTACAAAATCCATGGATAAGATACGCTGCCGCGAGCAGGATCGCTTGGAGAAAGAAGAAAGTAAGGATGGACAATTAATTTGGAGCTTACATCACTCATGATGTGAATGCCTATATAAACTCACCTACTCTTTTGCTGATGACATAAAAAATCTTGAAGAAGAAAATGCTTATCTTGGTGATTTCATACACTATATTCACTACGAAGAACTGTACGAAAGATTCAGAAAGGAAGCTCACTTGGAAGAAGATGAAATGGGATTCAGCCTCTATACCTTATAGATTTCTTTTATCCGGAAAGGCAGGTGATAAAAACTCAATCAAAAAAGACATCCTGCGATGCCTCTCCCTCTTTTGTTCTGCTTATATACTTTAAAGCTCTACCCCAAAAACAATTTTTGTGGTGGGCTTGTTTGCTATACTCTTTTTTATGTATTTTGTATTAAAATCCTCCTCAAAACCAGTATTCATCTATGCTTACAACCATTTGTGATTAATAAAAGGCGGAGAGCCGGAAACTTAAGGAACAGATCAAGCTTCTGCTGCGTAATACAGATGACATGTCATATGAATTAAACAGTATAAATGAAGACCTGCATCATGCAGAAGAGGAAATACGATATATGTCAGGATTTATCAGCTGGAAAAATCTCGATGATGAATATGCCGCTTTCAAACAGGATGCCCACGAAGAGATCGATGAAAACATGCCGTTCCCACGACTTGTGATGTAAAGATTTTTATTAATATCAGAATTATTACATGGAGGAATGGATTATGGCAATGGTTCACAACGATGAGCTGATAAAGCTTGCTGAAATATATAATGAAAAAGGCAAGAAAGAAATGTATGCACTGTTATCCGAACAGTATGGGATCAAAAATCCAACCTGTGTATTCAGAAGGATGTGCAGCAAACCGGCACTTGCATACGACAAGGAACTTGACCGGTTCCTTACGGATGGACATACTAAGGCAAAACCTGAAGATGTTTTTATGAGCATGGACGAACTATGTACATCAAAAAAGCCAGTGCATAGAACACCTACAGCTGCCGCTTATGAGCAGAATCGCAGTGATGCTATGGAAAAGATGATCAGGGAACTTATAGGTGACCGGCTTCTTGAACTAAGCCGATATGTGACACTTGATTCTGTATCAAAGACAATGCATGTGGATGAGTCATCCTTAAAAAATGACGGATATCAGGTAATGATATACTAATCAGGGTGGGTCAAAACACAGTGTAAAAAATGAGAATAACAGATAAATCTGACCCATCCGGAAAAAATGAATGGGTGGGTCAGATTTAAGTGAAAAAGTGGGTCAAAATTACTTGACAATCAACAACACTTTTTGCACTAATTCCACTTAATACATTATCATAAAAATAATGGTTAGTTACAATCCACGAACTATTTACCACTTACCAAAGAAAATCGTATCTATTACAGGAATGCGTAATATATGAAAACGCTCAAAAACAGATAACCGCACTAAACAAAATACAAACGTGCGCATATTCAAGCAAAAAAATCAAAGTGCTACAACCCACGTGTTTATATGGCTTGTAGCGCTATTTTCATTTTTTAGTCAAAGATAGTATATTAATACATCTAAATATGGAAATCAATTGTATCTTTGCTGTTGGCGCAATTAAATACATATATTTTGAGGATTTCAATGATATCTAAATAAATAATGACAACAGGACCAACTTCCAATCAACTTCAGCCTATTCTATGTTTCTTTTTCCGAAGGAATATACCTCAATGCAATTCTCCGCAACATATATTTAAGCCAGTTGATAAATAACAAAACAATATAGTCAATAGTTAGGCTAAAAAAAGCATGTATAAATGAATCCAGTAATCTAATATTAGTTATACTATAATTACACCACTTATTCATTACAGTAAAATACTCTACGGTATGTATTCCTAACAACACAGTTGTATTTTTCCCAAGGGTCATAAAAAACTTATTATTTACAACTCGATGATATTTAAATAAATACATTATAAATATACATATTATAATTGAAAAACACACACATATTGGAAATGATGGATAGTTGCGCGATGCATAGGATTGACCACCAATTAGTTGGAACCCAATAAAACTCAACAAAGTTATACTTACTAAAAATACAGGATTATAATAATTATTATTCCATTTAATTCTTTTTGAAATATAACCAATCATAAGATAAATAACTAAGACAAATGCATTGTCAATCTGCCATGGTAAAATAATTATCTTTGAGATCAAATATCCCATTAGCGATATAACACATGAAAAAACAATAATATAATTAATATTTTGAAACCTTATTATTATGAAGTTAAATATATTACATGAAATAACAAATGCATAATAAAACCACAATGGTCCAATTCCTTGTTTTACTTCATAATAAGATGTGGAATGCACCAATCCCAACAAATATTCTATATAAATATATCTTATTCGATTAATTGATAAAATCAATATAATTAACATAGGTAAAAAAGTAGGTAAAGCCAACTTTTTTATAGTTTTCAAACAGTATGTTTTATAATTTGAATCAGGTTTAAACAAATATCCTGAAATCACAAAAAATAATGGAATGTGAAAAGAAAAAACAACTATTACAAATCTACCATATAAATAATGACCAATAATTACACAAGCAATCGCAAATCCCCTAACACAATCCACCCATTCTTCTCTTGCTTGCTTGCTTGCTTGCTTG
>JAFTFE010000142.1 GCA_017449765.1 Lachnospiraceae bacterium
GCCGCTGGTCAGATTTCAGGTAATGTTGAAACTTCATTTGAAAGAATTACTACTCATTTTGAAAACTGTAATAAGTTAAAGTCTAAGGTTAAGGGAGCTATGACTTATCCTATAATCATATTGATAGTTGTACTTATTGTTGTTATTGTACTTCTTTCGACGGTTATACCACAGTTTGCTGATATGTTTGCCGATATGGGTTCCGAGCTTCCTGCAGCAACCCAGATGCTGGTTAATCTTAGTGATTTTATCAGAGAAAAGTGGTATTTGCTCATACTTATTGTAGCTGCAGTAATATTTGCATTTAAGATGTTTGGTAAGACAGAGGTTGGTTCAACGATCTATGCCAAAATCGGTATTAAAGCTCCGTTGTTTGGTAATCTTACCATCAAGTCGGCAGCAGCAAGCTTTGCAAGAACACTTAGTACACTTCTTGCTTCAGGTATTCCGCTTCTTGACGCTATCGAACAGGTTGCTAAGATGCAGAATAACAAGATAATAAGAGAAGGTCTTATGGACGCTAAGACTCAGGTGGCAAAAGGTCTTCCTTTATCAAAGCCTATAAGAGATATGGAGATATTCCCTCCTATGCTTCCTCAGATGATTAAGATAGGTGAGGAAACAGGTAACATCGAGGACATGATGGATAAGGTGGCTGAATACTACGAGATGGAAGTAGAAGCTGCCACAGATGCTCTTACTGCTATGATGGAGCCTATGGTTATCGTTCTTATGGCAGTTGTAGTTGGTGGTATCGTTATAGCAATTTACTCACCTATGCTTAGTATGTATGATGCTATTGATAACTACTAATATTACGGATATAAATCGCTGGGCGAGGACAGCGGTATAATATCATATATAATTTAAATTTAAAGAAAGAAGGAGAATGATTTATGAAGAAAATGAACAACAAAGGTTTCTCGTTGGTTGAGCTTATCATCGTTATAGCTATCATGGCTATTCTTGCCGGTGCTATAGCTCCTGCACTTATCAGATATATTGATAAGTCAAGAAAGTCAAATGATATCTCATCTGCAAAGACTATTAAGACAGCTGTTGAGACAGCTATGGCAAATGAGGACACTTATGAGCTTCTTACAACTGGTACTACTGCTTCTATAACTGATGAAGACAGCAATGTTATTGTTTACAATGGTAATGTTACAATTACTCCAGGTTCTGTAACTAACAATAACGGTACTGGTATTACTCTTACAGTTAAGGGTTCAGTTCTTAACAAGGTTGCAGCAGATGTTGAGTCAGCAGCAAAGACTGAGATTGGTAAGAACATTGGTGAGAAAACTCCAAAGCTTAAGTTCAAGAAGGATCCTGCAGACGGAACTGACAAGCCTGATAAGTTCAATGTATATTGTACAGCAGGCGGTAATGTAGTAGTTGGTATGACTACTTCAGGAAACAAGTTCTATCAGCTTGCTCCAGATGTATCAAAGTATTATCAGTAAGCTTTAAATTATACAGCATAAATTCCACCTGATTCGCCAGGTGGAATTTAGCTGTATTAAAATACTTATAAAATGTGACATAATCTAAGAAGTGAGAGGAAAGCGTCGATATGAATATTGATATAGATATTATTGAGAAGATTATGTTTTCTGTAGTTTTCTTTCTATACGGTATAGTCATAGGAAGCTTCCTGAATGTTCTGATTTTAAGAACGCCCATAAAGGAAAGTATCACATTTAAGAGGTCGCATTGTATGAGTTGCGGTCATACACTTGCCTGGTATGACCTATTTCCTTTATTTAGTTATTTATTTTTAGGTGGAAAGTGCAGGTACTGTAAAGAGCATATATCTTGGCAATATCCTTTGGTAGAAGGATTAAATGGTATATTATACGTAATTCTTTTCCTCGTTCATGGAATTAGTATTGAAACAATACTTTACTGCCTGTGTACTTCTGCCTTAATCTCTTTGAGTGTGATTGATGCACGTACAAGAGAGATACCCATAGGGTTTAACATATTTATTTTATTATTAGGACTGATTAGGCTTTTAACAGACTTGAGTCATTGGAGCCAGTATGTAATCGGTTTTTTTGCAGTCAGTGGATTTTTGCTGCTTATTGGTATTATAACAAGCTTCTTTTATGAAGGAGGTGCAATGGGTGGCGGAGATATGAAACTTATGGCTGCGGCCGGCTTACTGTTGGGCTGGAAGCTTAATATTGTAGCATTTTTAATAGGGTGTATATTAGGTTCTGTAATACATCTTACAATAATGGCTATTAAGAAAGCAGACAGGACACTGTCCTTCGGGCCGTATCTTTCTGCGGGAATTTATATAGCAATGATATGGGGTGAACAGCTTGTAAGCTGGTACCTGAGTATGTGGGCTTTTGAGTCCTTACATTAAAAAACTGATTAGCGAGGGAGGCTATAGAGAATGGCAAAAAACGGTAAGGTGTTATCTGTTGATATCACAAATGAAAGTATTACAATAGTTGAATTGACAGCTTCTGCTAAGAAGCAGACGTACATTCACAATGTTATCATCTTCGAAACTCCGGAGGATACTTACGAAGATGGTGTTATTAAGGACGCTGATAAGATAGCGGCAGCTATAAGAGATCAGCTTTCTGCAAGAGGTATAACCAATAAGAATGCAATCTTTGTATTATCTTCAACAAAGATAGTAAACAGAGAAGTTGTTATACCATATGTAAAAGAGAATAAAATCAGAGGAATCATTAATGCGAATTCATCAGAATATTTCCCTGTAAATATAGAAGATTACGTGGTTTCTCATTCGGTGCTTGAGACTGTGGTTGATGCTGAAAATAACAAGCAGTTAAGAGTCCTTGCGGTAGCTGCACCTACTCAGATGGTTAAGTCATATTATGATTTGGGTGCTTTGGCAGGACTTCATGTTGTATCGCTTGATTACATAGGTAATGCTATGTTACAGCTTATAAAGACACAGACTACAGCAACTACAACCACAATGGTAATCCAGTTAGGAAGTGAGTCGACTGTACTTAATATTGTACAGGGAGACAATCTTCTTTTACAAAGAACCGTACCACATGGTACTAATCCTGCAGTTAATGTAGTAATGGATGAGAAAGGCGTGGATGCAACTACAGCTATGACATTACTTCAGAATGACAGACTTATAACTGTAGACTTTGACGATAACGAGGTAACAGGAGCATTTAGATATCTTATTAATAATATCGGACGTGTAATGGATTTCTATTCTTCAAGGAATCCTGATAAGCCGATTGAAGATGTGTTCCTGACCGGTGACGGTGCCTTAATAAGAGGTATAGACGGACTTTTCAAGGTTCAGTTAAATGTAAATACCAGAATTATGGATAGCCTTTACAATATCAAGTTTGATCCAAGTATTGACTTAAAGGTTTACAATCCGGTATATCTTGTAACTCCTATCGGAGCTGCTTTCGGACCTATGGATTTTGTTCCGCTTGACTCTGCTAAAGCTTCATCAAGTGATGGAGGTAATGCTGCGGTTATTGCCGGTGCTGCATTATTTGCCATAGCAGTTATAGCTGCTGCAATTATGGCATTTATGTCTATCAAAGCTAAGAATGATGCTATATCAAAACGTGATCAGCTTCAAGCGGATATAGACAGAATTAAAGATATAGAACAAGTCGTAAATGAAATGAATGCCGCTCAGGCAAGATATTACGATGCACTTATGATGTACAATACTACATATTCACTTAATGAGAATGTAAGAACCTTCATTGCCCAGTTAGAGGATAAAATACCTACTAATGTAATTATTGAGTCCTTCAATAGTTCAGAGAGCGGAGTAAACATACCTGCTACTTCAACTACATGGGATGGTGTTGCTGATTTCATAGTTCAGCTTAAGTCTATCGATTGTATAGCTGATGCATATGTGGCAAGTGTATCAAAAACAGAAGATGCTGAGACAGGAGCTACATTGTACAGATTCACTGCAACAGCTGTTTATGTAGATACAAGAACTCCTGAGGAACTTGGAGTAGACGCAGAAGAAGCTACTGAAGCTGTTGAAGAATCAGCAGATGAAGAAGAGTAGGTAAAGGAGGGTTAGAACATGTCTAAAAGTAATATTTGTATTTTATTAGTATTATTTGCCATCTTAATAGCAGGTGGAGTATATTTCTATGTATATAAGCCTAATATGGAGGATAAAGAAAGCATAGATAGTGAAATTTCTACATTAGAGACAAGATATAATGAATTAAAAGCTATGGAAGTTCATAGAGATGAATATATAGCACAAACTGCTGAGTATAATGAAAAATTTGAAGATGAGATTGAAATCTTCCCTGCAACTCTTGATCAGGAAATATCTGTTATGTTCATGAAGGGTATTGAGAAAGATCAGGGTAATCTTCAGTTTAACATTTCCACAGTAGGTCTCGGTCAGGAAGAAATGTTTTATACTTTAGGCGCAGGAGCAGGAAGTGCTCAGGCTACTGAAGGCAGTGATACAGTTATTACTGCAGCAAACAGTTCTTATGATTGTTACAGAGCAACCTTCCCTATATCATATACAGGTTCTTATGAAGGTATTAAGGATTTAGTTGATTATATTATGACATATAAGTACAGAATGAATGTAACTGCACTTAATATAGCATACGACGCTTCAGCAGATACTTATAGCGGAAACATAACTCTTAGTGCTTATAGCGTATCAGGAGGAGACAGACAGGCAGACAGTATTACAACTGATACTACAAACGGAGTTAGCAATCTTTTCTTAGGCGGAAGCGGAGCATCAGCTCCATCGTCTACAGGCGGTTCGGCAACTTCAGCATCAGCAAATGATGCAAGAATAACTCTTAATAATGCAAATAATGATTCTACACCTGGTGTAGTAGTTTCATCAGGAAGCAATAGTGCATCATATTCAGATAATGATGTTGTAACAATTGATCTTACTGTAGATGAAACAGACGGAAAAGTAACAGGTACATTTAGTGTGGACGGAAAGGATGTAACAGTTGATCTTGCAGAAGGTGCTACAAGCTTCAGAGTATACGTTAAGTCCTCAGACAGAGTTGACGGAGATGACTCAAATGGCGTCAAGTTAAATGTAACTAATAATTCCGGCGTAAATGTCGATATAAAAGTTGACGGAGATGATTCGTCATCACCAAGATTTAGTATTGGAAGCCGTTCCGGTTCAGTAAGTGTTAATTAGGAAAGGATGAAAATTATGGCAAGAAAAAACAATAAAGGTTTTTCTATAGTAGAAATAGTCATTGCCATTGCCATACTCTCGGTTTTATTGGTGCCGATTGTAACCCAGATAAGCCAGACATTTAAAACGAGCCGTCAGACAAAAAAACAACAGTTGGCGAATGATAACGCCATATATGTTATGGAAGACTTTCAAAGAGCTTCACTTGATGAATTAGAAAAAAAATACGGAAATGTTATAGACGGAGATGCTTCAAGTGCAAACGATTTGGTAGAAAATAAGAAAAACTGCGTAGTTTACAAGCCTGATGGCAGCGCTGCGGGGGTTACGGTCGAATACACATATAAGATTTACACATTGGATTCCGTAGAACTTGGATATGAGAATACTGAATACACAAGAAAGGTTATCATGGATGACTTATCAGCGAGCCTTTTGAGTAAAGGATACAGACTCACAACAAGTTCGATATCCAAGGATGGATTTATCATCAATGACGAAGGTAATACTGTATCGGTTGATTCCGATGGATTAATTACCGGCGCTATATGTGAGCCTGCCGATGCTGTTCAAAATCCTAACAATGTTAACCTTGGAAATATGCAGAATATGGATAGTACCAAGGTAGCTATAATAGGTGGTAATGCAACAAACTTCGATTCACAGGCACAAAGTGATTTTTATGCGATTGCCATGAATAAGCTTAAAGAAGAACAACCGGCATCCTGGGAACAGGCAATGTTCAGAAATGATAATGATAGTGTACTTAACCAGGCATATAACCTTGATAATACCAAGAAGATTACCCGTATTTATATTGACAATCTTACTGATGATGAAGGTAAATCGTATTATCAGGTAAATGCTGATGTGACCTATTATAATTCATCAGTAAGAGATACAGCGAGAGTTCCGGCGAGATGGTCAGATGAGATTCACTACAATGTATATTCGCAGAAATTCTATATGGATACCTGTCCTGCAATATATTTTGAGTATCAGCCGTATACGGCTGAGGCGGTATATAGCAAGAGTAATCCGTCAAATAATAATGTTATATACACATCTGATGATTATTTGTTTATAGAAAATTATGTGGATGATGCAAGTATATACCTTTACAGACCGTATGAAGATCAGATGTATACTTATAATACAACCACACAAGAGGTTGAACTTGATGATGGAACAACTGTAGAAGTCAATTCAAGAATTGGTACTGTTAAAGAGCAGATTGAACTTGATGATGGAAGTAATATAAATGTTGATTCGTGGGTTTTCTATAAGAATATGACAGGAAATAGTACTGTAAAGATTCATCTATGTAGTGAACAAGGCGGAAAACCGGTTAAATTATATACAAATTTTAAAACAAGTATGTTTAAAACTGCTGCTTCTGAATACATTACCTTAGCGATGGATAAAACTAAGGAAGGTGCTATTCCGGCAAACAGTACGGTGGTTGATTTTAATGGTGCAATAAAAAGATTATCAGAGGACGAAAGAAGAACGGACAGATTATTCACAGTCAGAGTATATCTTTCGACTGATGAATCAGGTTCAAATTCTGTTAGTCTTACTGGAGCAAAGGGGGAAAATTAGTTGAAAAAATTTAAAAAACTTTTTAAGAAACTAAATAACAACGGCTCCAGTATCATCATGGTTGTAGTATCTATGGCATTTATAGGTATTATAGTCGGAGCTTTGCTTACTGCCGCAGGATATGCATACAGGATGAAAATGCAGGATCTTAATGCAAGAGATAACTTCTATTATGTAGAGCATGCAATGGAAGAAATATATGCAGGCGTGGGTTCCCAGACAGTGTCAGATATGCAGGATGCATATGTGTATACTGTTGAGCATATGGTAAGCTATGATGTGGATACTCAGACATATGTTGCAAAAAGTGATGAGGAAGCTGAGAAAGATTTTACCAAGAAGTTTATGGAAAATATTTCCGGTAATAATTATTTCTCGGAAGCTAATCTTGCCAATACATTAAGCGGCTATATTACAGATTCAACAGTGAAGCTTGATGCATCTAAGCTTTATATAAAACGTGATTATGCTGCTGATGATGCAGGTAATCTGGTATTGGATAAGATAACCATAAAGAATGTTACCGTAACAAGAACAGTACAATATGATAAATCTATAGCAAACGGTGATTATACCCAGACTATATCAGCGGATATTGAAATCGGAAATCCTGATTTCAAGGTGCTTTTTAACACCACACAAAACAAGCAGAGTAATTTGTTTGATTTTGCTATGGTTGCTGATATGGGAGTTGAGATTAATCAGACCAATCCTATAGTTATATCGGGTAATCTCTATGCTGCATCAGATTATTACAATAAGATGTATAATGATGCACAGTATAGAAATTTAACCAACTATTCGAAATATATAAGCGATAATACGGATAAATTTAAAGCTATAACAGAGGATAAAAACCATTATGAAAATGGCGGTTTGGAGTATAATCATAATAGAGTTTCTTCAAAAACATATGCGGAAGATTCAACCTCAAAATACTATAATGCTTATTCGACACTTTCATTACCTACAGGAACATATGATTATTTTGATGGAATCAATGAGCGAAGCAAATATTCGGGATTATACATCAACAGAGGTAATGTATCAATCCTTGCGGATGAAATTATCGTTCCGGGTACTGTTGCGGTAATGAACAGAGGAACATTAAACGTATATGGTAAGAGCGGTAATGCTGTATCTGAGGCTGAGATTTGGACTGATGATATAGTATTGGGCGGATATAGTTCCATGGTTCCGGCAGCAGATGATGATGACGAACCTACATATATAGGTCCGGAAGCTAATCTTCGTGCAAATATTTATGTGAAGGATGATACAGAACTTAATGCATCTAATTCTTCCTTCATACTTAACGGAAGTTATTATGGCTATGGTGACAGTACGGAAAAAGATGACAGAATCTTTGGTCCTGCAGTTAATCCTGAATTATTCCAGGTAACAACCAAGAATTCAGAAGGAACAGATGTTATCGAAAACAGAGGTCATTATAACAGTAGTGCAATTATTGTAAATGGTGAGCGTTCTACTTTGAATTTGCAAAATACCAAGAATATATATCTGGCAGGTCGTTCTTATATCGAATTATCCAGATATGTGACTTCTACTGATGATGAGGAGCCATTGACTACGACTTCACCGGAATATATGTCGGGAGATCGTAACAAAGAGACAACTATTATTAATAGGCAGACTGTAGAATATAATCCTACCACAACAGCAACCAAAGGCGGTTCTGACACGGCGGATACGGTATTTGTAAGAGATTATAAGACGGGTGAGAGTATATCCTTAAAGACTAACCAGCTTGCGTATATACCTGTTCAATTTACCGGCATACCGACTCCGGAGCGTGATTTGCTTGATATGATTAATCTGTATGATGATGAAGGATATTATTATTATTCGGCAAATTTACATCCTGCACTCAGAGGAAGTGATTTGTTTAATGAGTATTTCCCTTCGGCAAGATTCCTTGATACAAGTGATAAATACAATATTCCTTGTATTATGCAGGAAGTCTCAGGTAAGAAGTATTACTATTATGACTTTGAAAGAGCATACAGATATATTGCAAACGGCACAACGTGGCTGAGTACAAGTTATATAAATGATTTCAAGCAGAAATATCCTACGGCAGAGGATTATGCGGCAGCATTTATAAAGGATTATGTGGCAGAGTTAAATGATAACAACAGTACTATAGCAGAGTATTTGACGGATATCAGAGATTATGAGAACTTTGAAGCAGGAAATATATTACTTCCGGATACTGCTATTAATACAAACAGTAAGTTATATTCAACGGGTGCCATAACAACTAAAGCAGGAACCCAGTTCGATGTTATAGTAAACGGTATAGACCTTGGAACATTGTTTAATTCAACTGCTTATGGCGGAACAGCCGGTCTTGCTGCTGACTTTTCAGATAATCTTGATGATGAATATAATTTTATCAAATGGAATCTCGGTCATGCAGAAACTGCTGATGAAACAGCAGAAATGAGCTATATAAAGAGTATGGTTGACTCAGACTATGCTTCATATATTACTCCGATAAATAAGTTCATGAATTTTGATAAACTCGAGACTAATGAAGTGAAACTTAACTTATCATCAAATTATTATGTAGTAACAAGCCGTAATGATGTAACAATCAATAAATCAGGTGATGTAAGCGGAATTATAATCACTATGGGTGATGTGTATTTTGGAGCAGATGTTACTTCATTCCAGGGACTTATCGTATCGGGTGGTAAGATATACATTAATAATAATCTGCAGACAATGTCGGCGAGTGCTGAGATATGCAGAACTGTTTTAAGAGAGTGTCAGATGTCACAGGATGAGGATTGTAAATACTTCTTAAGCTTGTTTAAAGGCTATGAGAATACACAATTAAAGCCTATTGATGAAACTGATACCGATGTAAAAACCATAGATAACATAGACTATTCTGATGTATGTAAGTTTACTAACTGGATGAAGAATGTTGAATAGAGGAGGAGCCTATGAAAAAGATTAAAGGATTATTCAATGATTATGGTTACTCTTTGGTCGAAATGATTATAGTTATTGCTATTATAGTTATTATGACGGGGGCTTCATTTATCACTCTTTCGGTTATGCATTCGGCTAAGGCTAAAGAAGCTGCGAGTTCTTTTGAGACTGAGCTTGCTATGGTTATAAGCAATTCTAAAAATAAGAGTATTGATTATAGCATGGATGGTGTTGTTCAGGATTCTGAGAAGAATTATTTAATGGGACTTCGCGTATATCTTGCATCTGACAACAAAATATATTTACAAAGATGTGTTATCAGTAACGGTAATATATACGATAGCGATGAGAACAGCGCATTTATTAAATCTATTAATGTTGGAAAAGGAAAAGGAACCTGTCTTTCGGCATATGTTGATGTTATTTATACCGATAATGATGGCAACGAGACAAAGATAACAGGGGCAGGAGACAGCGATTCGGTATTTCTTGCATTTAATAAAAAAGGTGAATGTGTAAATGGTTATGGAACTTATAAATTTTTGAAGAAAAACGGAAGTACGGTAGCAACTGTCAGAGTTAATAAAAACGGTAGTTACCACGTAGATTAAGGAGTGATGACGTTTGAAAGAAAAATTAAAAAGCAATAACGGTTTCACCCTTATTGAACTGGTTATTGCTATAGCGATGCTGGCGTTCATTATGACTGCAGTGAGTGCGTTGATGGGTAACAGCATATTCAGCTTTAGGAAATCAAAAGCGAATATAGCTGTTCAAAACAAAGCTCAGTCAACATATGACCAGATATCAGACTCTCTGATGCAGGCACAAAAGATAGTTGTTGTCGGCTACTTCTGTGATAGCGGAGATGTACAGTTTGAGGGGGTAAAGTCTGAGGAGGTAACGAGTGGCGTATTTAACGGAGAGTATTACTTTGTAGCAAATGAAGCTATTAAGAAAGAATACAATGATGCCGGTATAATGAATGTCAAACTGTTCTCAGAAGAACCCAAAAAGATATATGTCACAAAACTGATTATTGACGTAGCAGTTCCGTTTGTTCCGGGAGCCGGTGATACGGCAGATGAGTTGACTAAGGTTAATCAGCTTACGGGAGAAACAGTCAAAATCAGAAACTACACGCAAAAATCTGACGGAACTAAGTTATATATTAAAGATGCATCAGGTAATAAGATGTATGATACAAATGACATAGTCAGGTATACTTATACGGTTGTTGACAATGTGCTATATCTTGAAAAGAAATATGCTTACGGATCGGGAGATGATTATACTATCAATTGGTCCAATGACAGCAGTAAGTTATATGGTGAGTATTGTGATTCGATAAAATATCTTAAGAGCAGCACGGGAAAGTCGATACCGGGAATCGCAGTCACAGTAGATCAGGTTAATGGCGCTATGAATTTGGAACTTCATTTTGATGATAAAGATTTATATTATGACACACAAGGTGTAATCAAAGTGAGAAACTCAAATGTTTTAGAGAATAATTAAGAAAGTGAGGTAAAAGCAAATTGTTTAAAAGAAATAAGAATTTAACATTAATTGCATTAGTTGCTATGCTTTTCATGGCTGTTGCTGTAACTTTCCTGTCTTTCTCTCATGCAGATGAGGATATTCAAGAAGTCCAGGAACCGTTGCTTACTGCAAGCAATTTAGCTGATGGAAAAACAAATATTGATAACATTATCAATAATTCTTATGTTGATGATGGTACATCCGATCCTATATATAAGATAGTTGAGATTGGCTCAGGTCCGACGCTTGGAAACAATTTTTACAGTCTGCCTGTCGCTCAGAGACCGGCTGTATTAAAGGCAAACGGAGCATCTAATCTTTCATCTTATGTAGAAGGCGGAAATTTTGAAAAGTATGTTATTAATGGTAATAAGTTTTCTGAAAAACGTGATATGAACACACCGGATATGATAACATATGAGTACTACAAGGCTTCATTAGTTCTTGACGAGGACGAGGCTGCTTTGGAAGCTATATCAAACGCAGATTTGATATATATTTCTAATGATGCTTCATGTGAATTTTCCGAGACAAATGATATCAGTGAAGAATTATATAATATACTTCATACATACGGTGTAGGAAAGTATAAGCCTATTATCATTGATAAGCCTCAGGCTACATCATCAAGTGATGTATCTGAAGATAATAAGGTTGAGGATACTTTGAGTACATTAGCCGGTAAGGTGTTTGATGTATCAGGTCTTTACTATTATACATTTGCCTGGGACAGTAGTTTATCTGTAAGTGATTTCTTACAGCATAAGAATGGTTCATTATACCTTGGAATAAACGGTAATTCAACATATAACAAAGGTAAATGGTCTACCATTAAAGATAAGGAAGATAATACCATAACTAAGAAGATGGCGAATTTCCTTATTATAAGTAAAGACGGAGATACATTTGAGGTTGGCAACAGCACTATGGCTGGTAAGCTTTTTGATGGTGCTATAGATGTTGCAGTAACTAAAACAGCTACTGATACTGATGTTGCAGTATTTGAATTCAGTGATGGTACTGATGTTGATGATACACATCATCTGTATGATGTAAGCGGAACAACTATAACCAATCTTGTATATAACAAAAAATACAGGACTCCTGATTTTGTAAATGTACAGGAAGTTTCGGTTAATGATGTGGCAGATGTTGATTTCGATAATTATGATATGATTATCATCGACAGCTCATGTAACAGCGGAGTCGGTATTACAAATGGTGTATATAAGAAACTTGCATCAGCTATGTATGGTAGTGTAAGTATTATATACGATAAGGCCATGTCTTCCGGTTCAGGTGAAGTATCAGGTGGAACAAGCGGTAGTGCTGAATCATATTATAAGACTAATTTTGAAAAGCTATTCTACTCATTTGCTACCAGTGATTTCACTGCTAAGTTTGATAATATCATGATAACTACAAGAAGTGATTTTGATATTATTACAACAAGCAGCAGTACTGATACGGCTAAGATTATAGCTGATTTGATTAATAATTCCTCATTCAGAGGTATGGGCGGTGCCGGTTCATCAGATAACAAGTACACCGTACTTGAGTTACAGCCTTGTTATCCAATCGATCTTGTTTTGGCAGGAAAGGTTGGCGAGAAGACACCGAGAAGTTCTCAGTATGCTGGTTATGGTGAAAAAGTAAATTATTATACAACACCTGGTGATATGGTTGATAATAAGACTTATGAGCAGATATATACTGATGAAGGTTATGTAAGTGAGTCAGGTGAGCTGATTGAATATTATAAGTGGGAATTATCACCTGCTAAGATAGCAGCAGTAACAGGTTTATCTGTAGACCAGATAAATGTAGTCCATATGTCTACAGAAGAGTTCGCAGTTAATAAGACAGATGTTCTTGGAACCTATGATCTTATCTATATAGGCGGTGATACATCAGCTCTTAAGAGTGTATATGATGTAGGAAGCTTAGCAGCTGTGCAGGGATCTATAGGAGCAAGCACGGCAGCTTTGTCAAAACTTAATCAGGTTAATGTGAATATGCTTAATACTTTACCATATTATGGTATGTATTCACATAACGGTGATATGGCTGCAACAACCTTTGTTACATACGGTGGTGTAGTTCCGGGTGGAAGAGCTGCTACTGAAGCAAGTCTTGACGGAGTAAGCCGTGTTGATTCTTTCTCGGTATTAAACGGAAATGATATATCTTACAGTGAATTACAAAGCATGAAGGCATATGTTAATTCCGGTATGCCTGTTGTTATAAGCGAAGCTGCAACAATGGGATATAACGCTGTTAAGTCTTCAGAAGAAAACTATGGCACGGGTTATTATCAGAATCTCATAGATCCTGATTGTAATATGTATAAGTTCCTTGATTACTGTATGAAGGACACCAGGACAAATGTTTTATCTAATTTCCAGAGCAGCGCAACCTATCATTCTGATAACAATGGTGGAGATTATGGTACTACACTTACGGGCTGGGTAGAGCTTTTTGCTTCTGAAAGCGGCTCTACGGATGTATTTGATGAGACTAAGGTTACTACAGGTATGAGTGGAGCGCTTACGACCTTATTAACAGATTCAAGTGTACGTCCTAAGATTACAGTAACAGGTAAACCGACAGAGTATAATGAGTATGATACCAGTACAAGATTACCATCGGGAACTACTCTTAAATTCACTTATAATATCGTAGGCTCAAGTCCTACAGTAGAATTATATATTGATGATAATGGTAACAGTGTATTTGAAGATACCGAAGTTGTAACCACCGGTTCATCTGAATCACTGGAGTATCCGATGTCATCAAGCTTTTATGGTCCGCTTTACTGGCAGCTTAAGGTTACTACGAAGGGCGGTATGGTAACTACTACAACAGGATTGTCCTATATCAAGAATGCTACCAATCAGAAGCAGAGTGTAAATGTACTTCAGATTATGCCGGGAAGTAATGTAGACTCAAAGGCAGAAGGTCCTGAAGGAACAAATACTTTATACTTCTGTCCTGTATGTCAGCAGGCTTACAGACTTTTAAATTATAATCCGTCTGCTGAAACTACTTCATATTATGATATGAAATATAAGGGCAATTACAAGGATAAGGCCAATGGTATGTCTAACCATGATAAAGTATATCTTGGTAAGCATGAGCATACATTCGGTATAGTTAAGTATGACAGTAGAGAGCCGATACCTGCAGGAACTTATACTTTTGATACAAGTGTATCCGGTACAACAGGTGCGGATGACTGGACTCATAACTTAGCCGATGATGTATCAGACTTATATGATTTTGATATTGATATAATGAAACGTGATGACTTCGAGAAGATATCAAGAGATATTGCTGCAGCATATGATTTCTCGAATGTAAGTGCGGCTGATGCGGCAGCTACTATAGCTCAGTTTGAAGCTAATATCGAAGCATCAGATGAGTATTTTAAGACTTTTGGTACCGGCGAAGATGCAGACGGTAACGGAAGAGAAGATACGATAACCAGTACAGCAGATTTAACCGCTGCTCAGGTTACGAACCTTAAACTTAAATTTATTACTCAGAGAAACTATGAGAAGGAAGCAGCCAGATATTGGCAGTTATATCAATATATGGCAACCGAGACAGTATCATCGGCGTCTATGACAGATGATAACGGTGTTAAGATTACAGCAACTACCTTTGATCAGGAGAAGCTCTTAAGAAAGGCTATAGAAGACGAGAAAGCATTAAAACCTCATCTGACGGATAAATTTGATGAAGTTCTTAATACAGGATATTACTTTAACATATTCTCTATAGTTGATAACGGTACTTCATATGAATATAATGTAAGTACTAACCTGAAGGATGCTTATTCGAATTATATTACAGCTAAGGATAAGGAACTTGATTTCAAAGAAAAATATAAAGAAAATAACAGACTTTCTTATCCTGATAACTGGTTGCTTGGATGTTATGATACTATAGTAATAGGTGCATCTGAGGACTTCGCAGGAGATGACATTACCGACCCTACAGCAATAGCAGATCTTCATGGCTATATAGATGGTAATGGACAGGTGCTTTTGTTCCATGATACACTATCTAAATTCGGTGATGCCGGTACGATAACACTTACTGATGAATTTAAGGATGACTTTGGTATTAATAAGTATCATATGGAGCTTAATCCTAAATTCAAAGACGGTGTAACAGGTCAGGTTAAGATTAACGGACTTAATTACGAGCTTAAGATAAATGGTGCTACTGTAAGTTTGGATAATACAAGTACTGCTTCAGCTGCTACAATAAATATATCATCACAGAGAGAACAGTATTGGGATGGCTACAAAAACAATATATCCTACGAAGGTTCAATGAACGGTGCAGGAGATACGGCATTTAATGTTAAGGTTGTTGATTATCAGGGTAATCCTATGAGTGGTATAACTGTAAGTGCAAGAGCATTTTGCTACTGGCCGGCATATGATACCGGAACATTTACAGCGACAACAGATGCCAATGGTGAAGCTACAGTTACTGTACCTAATTATCAGACAAAGACCATTGGTTTAGATGAGATGCATTATCTTCCATATGTTACTACTAAGGATCCGGAAGTTTATTTCATGACTAATCTTTCAACTACAAAGGATGATTCAAGGTATGCAAGCTGGATGAGTGATATGCAGGCAATTTATTCAGGATACAGCTCAAACAGATATCTTACAAGCAAGGCGGCCTCCGATCTTGTAGCAACTGCAGATAAGAGTAAGAACTTATGGTCATTCCCATATAAGTATGCTGATGTAAACTGGGAGAAGATGGTATTCTGGAGAAATGAGGCATATTGGACTGTAAGAGATAAAGCTGTAGATAATACTCAGTATGGTACAAACCGTGCAAGTAAGAATAATGATGGTATAATTACTATCTACCCATTCACCTTAAGTGATGAGCTTTATATATCCGGTACTCATTCACAGGCATATGCGCTTGATATCGAGGACCCGAATATGACGGTATGGTATTCATTCTCAGGAACTAACAATGATAAGGGTAATTCATCAGCCTATGCTGCTGACCCAAGAGATGGTAATGATAACTACTTCATATACACTTACAATAATGTAAACTACTGCGGTGCCGGACATTCTAAGGTAACCGGTGTATATCAGGAGAATAATGATGAGAGAAGACTTTACATCAATATAATCTGTAACTCGGTTAGAAAGTCTGCAAAGCAGCCTGCAATATTTGTATATGATTATGAAAAGGATACCTATGGTGACTTCATCAAGAGAAATGACAGCGGTGAGTACTATGCAGAGGTTGAGGATCCTGAATCTTATCCGGAATTCAGCTATAAGGTAAATGTTGATGATGGTGCAACCTTATCAAGAGTAAGGATTTACTATGATCTTGATTACTCGGCTGATAATCCTTATGATGACTTCGTTGACAATGAAAATCATGTAATGATAGCTATTATGGAGAGTGTTAACGCAGGCACAATTTATGATGTTGGTAAAGATGGTTTGCCGAATCTGAAGCTTAAACCTGAGTATTTTGAGAATTATAACAATGAATATACGTACATTGTAATTGAGGCTACGGATTCCAAGGGAAATAAAGTATATCAGAGAATTAAGATAAAACTTTTACCACATTTGTTTGAATTGACATAAAATTCAAAAAGTATAATAATCTGGGACGAGGATAATCCTCGTCCCTTTTTTAAAGAAAGGCTTAATAATGAACAGATTATATGAGATTATGGATGCTGACGGGCTTGATGCTTTAATTATAACAGACGGATATAATATTCATTACCTGTCAGGCTATGGCGGACATACGGGCTGTATGGTTATCACGCACAAGGGAAGATATATTTTGACAGACTCAAGATATACGGAACAGGTAACTATAGAGGCTCCTGATTTTTCTTGTGTGGATATAAAACTTGATGGATATGCTAAAAACATTAATAATATTATTCTCCGGGATTGTGGTGCAAAAAAAACTTCGACAGATAATTTTGAACAAACTAATTGTCAACAATTAAATGTGGATAATGGGTGTAAAACAAGTAATTTGTTTGTGGATAAAATAGTTGTCGGGTTTGAGAATGAGGAAGTTTCATATAAGACTTTTATGTCGTTTAAAGATAACTTTGACAAAAGCATTGAGCTTTTTTCGCTGGATGACAAGATGAATAAGCTTCGAGTTGTAAAAAATGGTGAAGAGCTTGATAAGATAGCGATGGCAGAGCATATCGGAGATATGGCTTTTTCACATATTCTGGATGTTCTAAAACCGGGTATGACTGAGATAGAGGTCGCTATTGAATTGGAAAATCATATGAGAAAGAATGGTGCTTCGGGACTTAGTTTTGATACTATTGCAGCATCAGGTAAGAATTCATCTTTGCCGCATGCGGTTCCTACAGGTCGAAGGTTAGAAGAGGGAGATTTTCTCACTATGGATTTTGGATGTGTATACTGTGGATATTGTTCAGATATGACGAGAACCGTATATATTGGCAAAACTCCTTCCGACAAAAAAAGACACGTATATGAGACGGTTCTTAAGGCACAGCTTGAGTCTATGAAGCTTATCAAACCGGGAGCAAAATGTTCTGATATAGACAAATGTGCCCGCGATATTATAGCTGATGCAGGCTATGATGGATATTTTGGACATGGTTTGGGTCATAGCGTGGGATTATTTATTCATGAGGAGCCGAGACTTTCTCCTAAATGTGACGAGATATTAAGACCGGGTATTACGATAACTGTTGAGCCGGGCATATATATACCGGGTGAGTTCGGAGTAAGGATAGAGGACCTTGTAGTTGTTACAGAGGATGGATATAAGAATTTTGCCGGTTCACCAAAGGAATTAATTTGTATTTAGTATAGAATAAGTAAAGAATAGGGTATGAAGATTTAAAATGTAAAAATCTTCATACCCTTATTTGCTTAAATATAAATAATATATCTTATGCTCTTGAAGAATACTCGCCTGTTCTTGTATCAATCCTGATCATATCGCCCTGATTGATAAATAGTGGTACATTAAGTGTTGCTCCTGTCTCAACTGTACATGGCTTTGTAGCACCTGTAGCTGTATCGCCCTTAACTCCCGGTTCACATTCTGTAACGAGAAGGTCTACTGAGATAGGCGGTTCTACTGCAAATACTGAACCGTTGTGTGAAGCTATCTTACAAGTCTCATTCTCCTTTACGAACTTTAATGCGTCACCGATTACATCAGAGTTGATTGCTATCTGATCATAGGTTTCGCCATCCATGAAGTAGAATAAGTCGCCATCCTGATATAAGTATTGCATATCTTTTCTGTCGATATGTGCATTTTCGAACTTTTCTGTAGGACGGAAAGTCTTCTCTACGACACCGCCACTTTTTATATTCTTAAGCTTGGTTCTTACGAACGCAGCTCCCTTACCCGGTTTTACATGCTGGAATTCGATTATCTGGTAGATATTACCCTCTAATTCGATTGTTATACCATTCTTAAAATCTCCTGCTGATACCATAATTATCCTCCTAATAATTCTTATGCCGTTTTTATACGGCACACTTTATCGCAGTTTATATTGGTTTTTACTGCTTTTCAAAAATCACATATAATCATTCTAATATAAATGCTATATTTTTTCAACTGTTTTTTACCTTAACTTCCTTGTAATATTTTTTGATTTTATACATATATTTATCTTAAAAGGAGGTTTAAAAGGGTGAAAAAAGTAATTACTAAGATTTTACCTTTGTCCGTCAGGCATCTGATAGGTGATGTTAACATAGATTTTAGCAAGCTGATTGAAATACGACTTCGTATAAACGAGCCGATTATATTTGCTTTTACGGACGGAGAATATTTTTTAAGCGAGAGAAAGGGCTTTACAACAAATAAAAAGTCCGCATATAAGGTTTTGGAGGAGGATATAAATTATACCATAGATATGGTATCGAGCTATTCACTTTATGCTTATGAGGATGATTTGCGTCAGGGATTTATAACCATAAGCGGCGGTCATAGGGTTGGTATGATTGGACAAGCTGTTATGGAGGCTCAAAACGTAAAAGGGATTAAGCATATTTCTTTTATAAATATCCGTATGGCACATCAGGTAAAGGGGTGCTCATCATCAGTGCTTCCATATATTATACGCGACGGACGCGTACTTCATACACTTATTATATCGCCTCCGGGTTGTGGTAAGACGACACTTCTTCGAGATATAATAAGATGTGTCTCTGACGGTAACAGCTATTGTAAGGGCATGAATGTCGGAGTTGTGGACGAGCGCTCTGAGATTGCTGCATGTTATATGGGAGTTCCGCAGAATGATGTTGGAATTCGCACGGACATCCTGGATTCCTGTCCTAAGGCAGAGGGAATGCTTATGCTGCTTCGTTCAATGAATCCGAAGGTTATAGCTGTAGATGAGATAGGCAGCCGTTATGATATTGACGCCATATCCTATGTGATTAATTGCGGATGTTCGCTGCTTGCCACCGTGCATGGATATTCCATAGATGATATAAGAGATAAACCTGTCTTGAGAAAGCTGGTTGAAGAGAAGGCTTTTGAGCGCTATATCGTATTAGGAAACTCCAAGGGAATCGGAAGTATAGAGAATATATTTGATGAGAGGGGTAATGAGCTATTACTTCAATCCTTTTTATGTGCAAATTAGCCGGAGCATTTTTGGTTATTACCGGTGCAGGTATAGCCGGCACAAGTTATGCTTACAGATTAAAAAAAAGACTCGATAATCTGAAAGAGTTAGAGCATATTGTAATTAACATAGAAAATGATATTAGATACAGGCATTCGATTATAAGCTCTGCTTTTAAAAATGTATCGACAAAATGTCATAAGCCCTTTTCACATTGGCTTATGTTTATTTCCAAGCGTCTTGATTATGCTGATGATCCAAACGAAGCCAATGAGCAGCTAATCAATGATTTTGATTGCGATGATGAGTTTTTTAACGGATTTTTTCATAATACATATGAATTCAGTGAGATATGGGATAAGTCACTTATATATTTGAAGGATAATTCCTTCTTAAAAAACGAAGATATTGATGATTTGAAAACCTTAGGACAAACCTTAGGATATCTTGATATAACTTCACAAAAGATGGGTATCAGTCTTTTCTTAGATAATCTTCATAGTAAGATAAATGAAATAAACAGCACTCTTAATGATAAAATAAGAATTTCAATTATAGCGGGTATGGTAAGCGGAATATTTATAGTTATATTATTAATATGATATGTCCGTATTGTCCCGCTCAATGTAAGAAAATCAAATGTGAATTAAGATGATGTAGGGAGTTTTATAATGACTATTCAGCTTATATTTAAAATTGCTGCTGTGGGTATCGTCGTCGCCCTGCTTAATCAGGTGCTTAAGCATTCGGGCAGAGATGACCAGGCATATATAGTCAGCCTCGCAGGTTTAATAATCGTTCTTTCGTGGTTGGTGCCATACATATATCAACTTTTTCTGGATATAAATAATTTGTTTAATTTTTAATGCTGATAAATCACAGGATGCATATAAATTTTGAAAGGATTTGGTTGATATGAGTATCGGAATACTGATGGCACTTATAATTATCGCAATTATTCTTGCGCTTTCCTTAAAGTCAAGAAATCCTGAGATTAGCAGTATAATAAGCGTTGGTCTTTGTCTGGTTATTATTTCCGTATGTGTGGACAGGCTCAATATTATTATTAATAAAGTTAAAAGTATTTCTTCAAATGTTGATATTGATAAAACGTATATCTTTATTCTTCTTAAATTAATCGGTATAGCATACATATGTGAATTTGCATCAGGGATAAGTAAGGATGCCGGATACAGCGCAGTTGCTTCTCAGATAGAGCTTTTAGGTAAGCTGACTATGCTTATGGTGTCGCTGCCTGTATTGGAGCAGGTTATTGAAATCATTATTAATATGATGAGGTAGTGTAGGATGGTGCAATTACGCAGTGTATCTATGTTAATTATTTTTTTCTTATGCAGCACAGATGGTTTACATCATAATTATATCTTTAGTTATTCGCAGTCTGAGATAATAATTACAGAGGATAATTCCGTAGATGACAGTTCACAGGACACCCCTTCTTCGCAGTCGTCGGATTACATATCTGACAGCTATGCTTACGACAAAATATTTGATGAACTGGATTTAGACAGTATAGACAGGGAATTAAAAAGAAGTAATATAAATATCTCCGTGGATTTTAAGGATATTGTGAGAGATATTATAAATAATAAGGGAAATGTAAGCTATGATATGAAAAGCATTATCATGGAGGTTTTGATTGGTGAACTTTCTTCAAATAAAAATCTAATGCTTCAGCTTATTTCTATAGTCCTGCTTGGCTCGATATTTGTTAAATTATCCAATTCCTTCGGCACAGGCTTTATAAGTGAGAATGGATTTTATATAACTTATCTTATCATAACAGCGATTATGCTTGCTTCATTTATGGTGACTCTTGATATGGTAAGTTCTACTCTTGAGGCATTGATAAATATTATCAGGATTATTATTCCGATTTATGCTTTGGCTATTAATTTTATAGGGCATACAGCGTCATCGGCTGCCATGTATGAAGTCATCATGGTGGGAATATGGCTGGTACAGAATGTGGTATTAAATATAATTCTACCCATGATTAGATTTTATGTCATTATTATGCTTGTCAATAATCTGTCAAAAGAAGATTATTTTTCCAAGATGTGCAAGTTGGTTAATAATATGGTCAACTGGATGCTTAAAACGATTATTTTCTTTATAGCAGGACTTAATATTATTAAAAGTCTTATAGAGCCACAGATGGATCTGCTTGGAAAGAATGTAGTTAATAAGGTTGTTTCGGCCATACCTACAGGTACAATGATGTCGGTGCTTACGGGTACTTTTTTAGGAGCGGGGATTATTGTTAAGAACAGTATAGGCATAGCAGGACTTATAGTTATTGTTATAGCGCTTATTGCTCCCATACTTAAGGCACTTATTATCATGCTTTTAGTCCGTGTTACTGCGGTTTTGCTTCAACCGATAGGGGAAAAACGCTATGTGGAGGGAGTATGGGGACTTGCACAGGGGATTAACCTTTTATTACTTAGTTTGATTAGTTCGGCAGCACTTTTTCTGCTTACTATAGCCATTATGGCATTTGCTACAAATGCGGGAGGTGGTTAAGTCTTGTTTTATACATGGATGAGAAGTCTTGTTATTTATCTTTTATTATCAGGTCTTGTAATGAAGCTTGTGCCGGAGAAAAATTACAGCAGGTACATATCTTTTTTCATGGGGCTTGTAATGATTATCATTTTGTCAAGACCGATAATATATATCTTGAAATTAGATAAGGAGGAATACATAGGAAGAATAGAAAAAAACGTGGATGAGTTTTTTACGGTTAATTCGTATAACAGTTTTGACGGGAAAGAAGATGAGGCGGCATCATACTACGAGCTTAGTCTTGATGAGGCGGTAAAATATGTGTGCAGGAACGAAGGGTATGAGGTTAGTTACGTGAGTGTCATAACGGATAATGACAAGAATATACTAAGCTGTGTGATTTATATAAATGGAGATTATGATGAAAATATTATAAAAAATTTGATTAATGATGTCTATAAAATTGATTTTGAGAGTATATATATAGTAAGACGGTGAGGGTAATGAGGTTAGATTCTTTATTAGGTAAATTCAAGGGAAAGTCGGGCAATATAATCACATTTATTCTTATTGGCATATTGCTTCTTATTGTAGCTATGCCTGTTAAAAAAAATAGTGTGTATGACAGTGTGACTACGGATGGCACAGGTGAAGCCTATTCACGCAGTGAAGATACTGACATCGCAGGATATGACAATTATGCTGAATATTATGAGAGCAGATTAAAAGAAATTCTGGAGAAATCATATGGTGAGGGAACCATGAATGTTATGGTTTCGCTTTCTAAGACCGGTGATGATGGCTATATAGGAAGATATGACAGCTCTTATAATTATGAAAGGAGTGTAGACGGAGTATTGATTGTCGCAGATATAGACGATGCATCGGCTATAGCCGATATCTCTTTTGCTGTCTGTGCGTTATTTGATTTACCGGCTCACAAGGTAGCAGTAATAATTAAGAATTAGGAGGTAAATAAATATTATGAAGAAATCCTTTAAGAAAAACCAGATTATTATAGCAGCATTGACAGTCTTACTTGGAGTTGCAGGATACATAAATTTCTCCGGCAGAAATCTTAATTTGAGTAAGGATAATGAGGATGAGGTGACAGAGGCGGCATTTGCCGAGACCAATATAAGCAGTGAGGTGGCTGATGCCGCTTATGGGGAGCTTACCTTATATGATGTTGAAAATGAGGAAAATATTGAACTTAATTCAAGCGAGGAGGATATAGGAGAGGCTATTCTCACATCGGCAGATGTAAAGAGCAGCATAGTCAATATAAAACTTAACAGAGAGCAGGCACGGTCTAAAAGTAAGGAGTATTACTTAGAGATTATAAATGGTGACAGTATGGAGCAGGCTAATGTGCAGCAGGCTATGGAGGCATATGTGAAGCTGACAGAGGATATGGAGAAGGAAGCTGATGCGGAAACACTGCTTATGGCAAAGGGTTTTAATAATGCTATTGTATCAATAAGTGACAGCTCGGTTGATGTGGTTGTATCAAATGAAGGTCTTACTGATATTGAGAGAGCGCAGATTGAGGACATTGTTGTAAGAAAGACCGGCTGTACCGTAGATCAGATTGTCATATCAGAGGTAAGATAGATTTTGTTGCAATATCATAAAATATTGGGTATAATTAGATAAATATTTTATTGATAGGAGGCAAATATCGTGGAGGATACTAAGAATATCGGAAAGATTAACATAGCTGATGACGTGGTTGCATCAATAGCGGGTATAGCTGCTATCGAGGTAGACGGAGTGTCAAGATTAACCGGCGGAATATCTAAGGATGAGGCGAGCAAGCTGGGCAAGAAGAAGCTTGCAAAGGGTGTCAATGTGTCAATTATTGACGGAAATGTTGAAGCAGATATTTCAGTAGAGCTTGAATATGGCAACAATATATCAAAGGTTTCCAAGGAGGTTCAGGCAAAGGTTAAACAGACTATAGAGAATATGACAGGTCTTAATGTATCTGTAGTTAATGTTGTGGTTTCAGGTATAAAGCTGGATAAGCAGGATTAATCGGGAAAGCAGGTTTTACTATGACCAGAAGAAAGCTTAGAGAGAATATATTTAAGATATTATTTAAGTTGGAGTTTAATTCTGTGGATGAGATGAAAGAACAGATTGATTTTTCACTTGATGATATCGATGATTTATCCGAAGAGGACAGGACATATATTACCGATAAGACTGAAAAAATAATCGGTCTTATCGGTGAGATTGACGATATGATTAAAGAACATTCTTCAGGCTGGAGTATCGAGCGTATAGGCAAGGCAGAACTTGCTATCTTAAGACTTGGTATCTATGAGATAAAGTACGATGATGATATTCCGTTTTCTGTTGCCGTAAATGAGGCTGTGGAGCTTTCGAAGATTTATTGTCCGGAAGAGGCAAAAAGCTTTATTAATGGTATATTGGGCAAGTTTGGAGATTAAGGCTTAAAGGATAAAAATGAAGGTTTATAGTGTAGGACAGGTTAATAATTATATTAAAAATATTATAACCCAGGATTATGTTCTTAGGAAGCTTACCATACAGGGAGAAGTTTCCAATTGTAAGTATCATAGCCTGGGGCACATTTATTTTTCCTTGAAGGATGAGACAGGCTCACTTTCAGCGGTAATGTTCAAAGGCAGTATACAAAACGGGCTTAAGTTTAAGCTTGCTGACGGACAAAATGTTCTTGTCACAGGCAGAATTGCCGTGTATGAACGTGATGGTAAATATCAGCTTTATGCAGAGGAAATCAAGCAGGATGGTATCGGAAATCTATACGAAGAATTTGAAAAGTTAAAGAATCGTCTTAATGAAGAGGGATTGTTTGATTTCGAATTAAAAAAGGATATACCTAAGTTCCCTAAGAAGGTCGGTATAGTTACGGCTAAAACCGGAGCGGCAATACAGGATATAATGAATATTGCACGTAGACGTAATCCATATGTACAGCTTATTCTTTATCCTGCGAAGGTTCAGGGTGAGGGTGCAGCGGATACGATAGTAAGGGGTATTAAGACCTTGGATAAGATGGGACTTGATACGATTATCATCGGACGCGGCGGTGGCTCCATGGAGGATCTGTGGGCATTTAACGAAGAGAAGGTTGTCCGTGCAATCTATGAGGCGGATACACCGATAATATCCGGTACGGGTCATGAGGTGGATATTACTCTTGCGGATTATGCGGCAGATATGAGGGCTCCTACTCCGTCAGCCGCATGTGAACTTGCGATACCTGATGTTATGACGTCGGTTAATGCACTTAGGGATTATGAGAGACTTATTAATAATCAAATCAGGTCAAAGCTTTCTCTGTATAATTCGGAACTTGACAAATATGAGAGTAAGCTTAATCTGCTTAATCCAAGACAGAGACTGCAAAATCAGACTCAGTATCTGTCAGAGCTTTACGACAGACTTAAGAAAAATATTGATAATAAATATAATCAGGCATTTCACCGCTTTGAAATACTCAGTGTAAGACTTGACGGACTATCACCGACAGCCAAGCTTGTAAATGGTTTTGGATATATTGAAAAAGAGGATAAGGCGGTTACGGATGTTAACGATGTAAAATCCGGTGACAAACTGATGATTACGATTAGTTCCGGCAGGATTCAGGCTGTTGTGGAAAATGTAAGTGAGGGTATATATGGCTAAAAATGATGATATTAAAAAAGATGAGATAATTGATAAGGATAATATTGTAATAGAGGATGCATTTAAGAGACTTGAGGAGATTAACAATCTTTTGTCTTCTCCCGAGACAAGCCTTAAGGACTCTCTTGCACTTTATGCAGAGGGGGTTAAGCTGGTAAGTGCCTGCAAGGACTCTCTTATAGATGTGGAGAAGGAAATACAGATTTTAAATGAGTCGGATAATAACAGCGGGGTCGGAGAGTAGAATGGGATACAGTGTTGAAGAGATTGAAAAGCTTTTATATAAATATATGCCCACATCAAAGGGGTATCAACAGGATGTTACAGCGGCAATGAATTATGCTTTTTCTGCAGGCGGTAAGAGGATTCGTCCTATCATGATGAAGATGTGTTATGATATGTTCGTTGATTTATCAGGCGATTATGATGAGGAGATTATTGCACCTTTTATGGCTGCCATTGAGATGATTCATACGTATTCGCTTATACATGATGACTTGCCGGCGCTTGATAATGATGAGTTAAGACGCGGGAAGCCGACGGTACATGTTAAGTTCGGAGAGGATATAGCCATACTTGCAGGAGACGGTCTGCTTAATTATGCCTATGAGACCTGTGCCGGGGTATTTGATAAAAGACCTGCGGATACAGGCGTTGAGAAAGCTTTTTTGGTCATGGCACGCAAGCCGGGAATATATGGCATGATAGGTGGTCAGACCTTAGATGTCGTGCTGTCGGGCAAGCCTGTGGATGAGAGAGAGCTTGATTTTATATATCGTAATAAAACAAGTGCTTTGATTGAATGTTCAATGATGGTAGGGGCATATCTGGCAGGTGCAGACGAAGAGACAGTAAAGAGATTAGAGGAGGCGGCCGGTTGTGTCGGTATGGCATTTCAGGTGCAGGATGATATACTTGATATAATCGGACAGGAAGAAAAGCTGGGTAAACCTATTCACAGTGATGAAAAAAATGACAAATATACTTATGCAACTATACATGGTATAGATGCATCCAAGGCTTATGTCAGGGAAATGTCAGGCAGGGCAGACGACATAATTAAAAGTCTTGATGTTAAGAATGAAAAGGCAAAGGAAGAATTAATTAATCTGATTAATTCACTCATTGACAGGGATAGATGATATGGCACTTTTGGACAGTATTAATAATGCAAATGATATTAAAAATATAGACAGAAAAGATTATCCTGCTCTTGCAGAGGAAATAAGAACTTTTCTGATTGACAAAATCAGCGAGAACGGGGGACATCTTGCGTCTAATTTAGGGGCGGTTGAGCTTACTATGGCACTTCATCTTTGTATGGATTTTCCGAAGGATAAGCTCATTTTTGATGTAGGTCATCAGGCATATACACATAAACTTCTGACAGGAAGAAAGGCGGATTTTGACGAGCTTAGGAAATACGGTGGAATGAGCGGATTTCCAAAGGCATGTGAGAGTGATTGTGACGCTTTTAATACAGGCCACAGCTCTACCAGTATATCTGCCGCTATGGGATATGCAGTGGCAAGGGATATAAGACATAGTGATGAGAAAGTTGCATGTGTCATAGGTGACGGTTCATTAACAGGCGGTATGGCATATGAGGCGATCAACAGTCTTGCTCAGACCAAAAATGGCTGTGTGATTATTTTAAATGATAACGATATGTCGATAGATAAAAATGTCGGCGGACTTTCTACATATCTTAGCAGTATAAGAGTAGGCGATGCTTATAACGGTCTTAAGACAGGGGTCGAGAACAGTCTGTTGTCTACTAAGACCGGTGAGAAAGTTGCAAAGGTTTTAAAACGCTCCAAGGATAATATCAAGCAGTTTTTTGTTAAGGGCTCATTTCTTGAAGAGCTTGGTATAACTTATGTAGGACCGATAGACGGACATGATACCGAGACGATGGTTTCGATATTCAAACAGGCATTTAAATTAAATAAGCCGATTATAGTCCATGTAAAAACCAAGAAAGGCAAAGGTTACAGATTTGCCGAAAGACATCCGGATTATTTTCATGGAATATCTTCATTTGATAAGGATACCGGACATGTTATAAAAAGAAAGGAAACCCGTAGCAATACGGATATATTTGGAGAGGCATTGGTTAAGCTGGGGGATGAGCATGAGGACGTAGTTGCCGTGACGGCAGCAATGTCTATCGGAACCGGTGTGTATAAATTTGCGGAAAAATATCCTGACAGGTGCTTTGATGTAGGTATAGCCGAACAGCATGCAGTTACATTTGCGGCGGGTATGGCGAAGGCACATCTTGTACCGTATGTGGCTGTTTATTCCTCGTTCTTACAGAGAGCCTACGACCAGATTTTGCATGATGTGTGTATGCAGAAGCTTCATGTTGTATTTGCCATAGACCGTTCGGGACTTGTCGGACAGGACGGTGAGACGCATCAGGGAATATATGATATATCATATCTTTCGCATATGCCGGATATGGTGGTTATGGCTCCAAAGAACAGATACGAGTTAAGGGAAATGATCAGATTTGCTTACGAGTATGATGGTCCTATAGCAATTAAATATTCAAGAGGAGACGCATATAAGGGATTAAAGGAGTTCGAAACACCTATAGAAGCAGGTAAAAGTGAGGTTATATACAGAGGAAGCAGACTTGCTATATTTGCCTGTGGCAATATGGTGGAAGAGGCAGTTAAGCTGTATGAAAGATTGAAAAAAGACGGAGTGGATGCAACGCTTGTAAATGTAAGATTTGTCTCATCGGTTGATATTGATTTAGTGAGGGAATTACTTGAGACTCATAATATTATTTTAACTATGGAGGAAAATATTACCAAAGGCGGATATGGTGAGCTTCTTGCTGCGGAAATAATTGATAATGAGCTTGACAGAGGAAAAAATATAATTCATGTAGATGGCTCGATAAAACAGGAGATTGTGCCACATGGAAGTATTGATGTTTTAAGAGATAAACTTGGAATCAGCGCGGATAAAATTTACGAGAGTATTAAGCCGCTTTTAGATAAGGAATAATAGTTATGCAGGATAAGGTTAAGAAGGAAAGACTGGATATTTTACTGGTTGAGCGCGGCTTTGCAGCTTCAAGAGAGAAAGCCAAAGCAATTATTATGTCAGGGATTGTATATGTAGATGGTGAAAAGGAAGATAAGGCAGGAACAGCATTTCCCGAGAATGTAAATATTGAGGTCAGAGGTAATACTTTAAGATATGTAAGCCGTGGCGGACTTAAATTAGAGAAGGCGATGTCGGAATTCGGCTTATCCTTAGACGGTAAAGTATGTATGGATGTAGGTTCGTCTACGGGCGGATTTACAGACTGTATGCTTCAAAACGGTGCTACACGTGTATATTCTGTGGACGTAGGATATGGACAGCTTGATTGGAAATTAAGAAACGATGAGAGGGTTGTCTGTATGGAGAAGACTAATATACGATATGTCGTTCCTGATGATATAGAAGAGGCTGTAGACTTTTCTTCGATAGATGTCTCATTTATATCACTTACAAAGGTTTTACTTCCGGTAAAAAATCTGCTTAAAGATGACGGCAGCATAGTCTGTCTTATTAAGCCTCAATTTGAGGCCGGACGTGAGAAGGTCGGCAAGAAGGGCGTAGTCAGAGATAAGGATGTTCATATAGAGGTGATAAGTAAGGTTATAGGTTATGCAGAGTCTATAGAGCTGATACCGCTTATGCTTTCTTTTTCTCCGATTAAAGGACCTGAGGGCAATATCGAATACCTACTTTATATGACAAAGGATAATAATTCTGAAATTAAAAATAAAATTAATATAGATGTAAAAAAGGTCGTAGAACTTTCACATCAGACTTTGGATAAAGCAAAGGACTAAGCTTATGAATAAATATCTTATACTTGCTAATAATGATAAAGATATAGATTTATCTCTTAGCAGAAAAATAGTTGAATATATTGAAAAAAAAGGTGCATGCGCAGATATCGTAAGTGATGTTGATAATCATTATAACGGTATCTATATCAAGGATGAGTATGTAAGGGATGCAAAGGCTGTTATAGTTTTAGGCGGTGACGGAACCATGCTTCGTGCTGCTTCGGGTATAGGTTCATATGATGTAGCTCTTATGGGGGTTAACCTCGGTACACTCGGATTCTTGACTGAAGTTGAGGTTTCAAATGTATATGGAGCTATCGACAGATTGCTTAGCGGTGATTATGAGATTGAGGAACGTATGATGATTGAAGGAACATTTAATGCTGATACCTATCAGGCATTAAATGATGTGGTTGTTACGAGAGCCGGATTTTCGAGAATTATTGGCTTAAATATATATGTAAACGGTGAGCTTTTGGATACCTATGAGGCTGACGGCGTGATAGTAGCAACCCCGACCGGTTCAACAGGTTATAGTCTGTCGGCGGGCGGACCATTGGTAAGTCCCAAGACTAATGCTATAGTTGTAACTCCGATTTCTCCGCATTCACTTACATCTAAGAGTGTGGTTTATGATGAAAATGATGAAATCAGAATAGAGATTGTGAAGAAGAGGAAGACTCAGAATACCGAGGCAATTGCTTCATTTGACGGAAGTAATAACACACCTCTTTCAGCAGGTGATGTAATTACCATTAAAAAATCAAACAGAAAGATAAAGCTTATAAGACTTTATCCGTTTAATTTTTATCGTGTACTTAGAGATAAGATAGGAGGCTGACTATGAAAGAAAAACGTCAAAATCTTATTATCAGATTAATCAATGAGAACGATATCGAGACACAGGAAGAGCTGCTTTTCCTTCTTGAAAAAGAAGGCTTTAATACAACTCAGGCTACTATATCACGAGATATAAGAGAGCTTAATTTAAAAAAGGTTTCATACGACAAAGGAAAGAAAAAATATGCTGTTAAGGAGCGCAAAGACAATAACGGTTTGACCGAGGAGGTATCCTATTACCAGACATTAAAAAACTGTATAATTTCTATGGATTTTGCAGAGAATATTATTGTGATAAAGACTGTCTCCGGTATGGCAATGGCAGTCGGTGCTTCTGTGGACAGACTGAATATATCCGGCATATTGGGCTGTATAGCCGGCGATGATACATTGTTTTTAGCTATCAAAGATAAGACACATGCGGAAAAGATTATTGGAGAAATAAACGATGTTATTAAATATACATATTAAAAATCTGGCTTTAATAGATGAGTTGGATATTGATTTTGATGATAGGTTAAATATTCTGACCGGTGAGACCGGCGCAGGAAAATCCATAATAATCGGCTCATTAGGTATTGGGCTGGGAGGTAAATTCGACAGGAATTTGCTCCGGGATGAAGAAAAAGAAGGATTGGTTGAGCTTGTTTTTTCGGCAGATGATGATTATATAAGGAGTGCACTTGAAGGGATAGAGGTATTTCCTGATGAGGAGGGACAGATACTTATATCGAGAAAGCTTAATCATGCAGGACGTGTTGTGAACCGTATAAATGATAGTACGGTTACTTTGACGAAAATAAAAGAGGCAGCGGGAATCCTGATTGATTTGCATGCGCAGCATGAGCAGCAGTCACTTCTTATTAAAAATAAGCATATTGAAATCCTTGACAGATACGGTAAGGAAGAGATAGCTGAAAAGAAGTTTCAAGTTAAAGAACTTTATGAGAATTATGTAGACTTATCAAACAGGCTTAATTCGATGAATATGTCTGAGGAGGAAAGACTCAGGAAAAAAGATTATATTTCATACAGGATTAATGAAATTTCTTCGGCACATCTTACAGAAGGAGAAGACGAGAGCTTAGAGGTTTTTTATAAAAAAGCCGTTAATGCCAGGGATATTTTGGAAGGCTTGGATAAGATTCATAGCATAACAGGTTATGATAGTTCAGATTCCTTCGGTAATTCCATATCATATGCTCTATCGGATATGAAAGGTTTGACAGAGCTTGATTCTGATTTGGACGGGACTTATAAGATTTTAAGTGATATAGACGGAATGCTTAATGATTTTAACAGAGAACTTTCCGATTATACAAAGAGTATGGAATTTGACGAGGGACAGTTCAAGGAGACAGAGGAAAGACTTAATCTGATAAATACATTAAAAAGTAAATATGGTAACAGTATTTCATTAATCTTAAGTGCAAAAGATGATTTGGAGCTTGAATTAAAAGAGCTTTCAGATTATGAGACAAGACTTGACAGTCTTAAGAAAGAGCTTAAAAAGACAGAAGAACTGCTTATACAAAAAAGCGATGAGCTTACAGATATAAGGAAGAAAAATGCAAAAAGCTTATGTGAGTTAATCAAAAAGTCTCTGACGGAGCTTAACTTTATGAGTGTGACATTTGATATGTCTTTTAATAAGCTGGAAAGATATTCTGCATCCGGTAATGATGAGGCTTATTTTATGATATCTACTAATGTAGGTGAGCCTGCGAAGCCGCTTTATGAGGTGGCATCAGGAGGAGAACTTTCAAGAGTGATGCTTGCCATTAAGTCGTGTCTCGCATCTGAAGATGATATTCCGACTCTGATATTCGATGAGATTGATGTAGGTATAAGCGGAAAAACCGCACAGAAGGTCGCTGAAAAAATGTCGGTAATAGCGAGGGAACATCAGGTTATATGCATTACGCATCTTCCTCAGATCGCAGCTATGGCTGATACTCATTATGTTATCAAAAAGGTTGTGGAAAATAATAAAACCATTACCAAAATCAAGAAGCTGAAAAAGGAACAGCAGATAGAAGAGCTTGCAAGAATTTTAGGCGGAGCGGACATCACGGAAGCGAATTTGGCAAGTGCGGCAGAGATGAAAGGATTGGCAGAGAGAACAAAATTATACTGATTATTAAAATTCATATTATCAATACTAAAAGTACATGGTTTTTATCATGTACTTTTTTAATTGTGAGGTTAGGGCTATGAGAGAACGTGAAAAAAGACTATATAGATTGTTTTTATTTACATTACTTGTTTCGGTTGTTTATTTTCTGTGCATTATTACCGGAAATGATTTATTGAATACAAATATTGTAAATGATGAGATTTATCTGCCTGAAACACAGGCTGTCCAAAGTGACAATGTGCTTAACAGTTCAAAAAAGGTTATGCCGTCAGGGGTGCCAATCGGAATTTATGTTAAGACAGAAGGTGTAATGGTGATTGATACGGGTGTCATAAGCGGATATGATGGTAAAGTATACTCGCCCTGCAAGGATATTTTAAAACAGGGAGATTATATTGTAAGTATAGATGGTACGGCAATCAATGATAAGAAAAGTCTGGTTGAAGCCATAGACAGATGTAATGGAGATATAGTTGACATAGGTGTGTTAAGAAACACAGAGGAATATAATTTCAGTATTACGCCGATTAAAAACTCTGAAGGCAAATATAAGCTTGGAATCTGGGTAAAGGATGATATATCAGGTATAGGAACGCTGACGTATGTCGATGAAGACAGTTTTGCTGCGCTTGGACACAGCATAAATGATAATGATACCGGGATAATATTCAGAATTTCCGACGGAGCAATATATAATGCCAACCTGGTAAATATTGTTAAGCCTATTGAAAAGAATCCGGGAAGACTTGAAGGAATTATAGATTATTCGTCGGTTAATATCATAGGCAGAGTAAAAGCAAATACCTTATATGGAATATCCGGTACATTAAGCAATAATGTAAGCTATACGGATTATGGACTGGAGCCTATGTCCATTGCATCGAAGGAGGAAGTGAAAGTTGGTCCTGCGTATATTCTGTCTGCAATATCGGGTGAACCTAAGTACTATGAGATAGAAATTACCAATATTAATTATGATGAATCGGCAGGGAGTAAAAGTCTGGAAATAAAAATTACAGATGACATGCTTCTTTCGATGACTGAAGGAATTGTACAGGGAATGAGTGGCACACCCATTATACAGGATAATCGACTTGTAGGTGCAATAACCCACGTTTTTGTCAATGATTCGACGAAAGGCTACGGCATTTTTATCGAATATATGCTTGCAGATAATGACTGAAAATGTTGTCATTTTTTACTGTCATAACTTGCGTCGGATTGGATATTGCTATCATAAAAACGAGAAATTATAATGCAACTAACAGCAAAATGTTGAAAGGAAGGTTTTTATGAGAACAAGAGTAATGATTGTCAAGCATGATACAAAAAGTGCACTTGACATAAAGAAGAATCTGGAAGATCAGAATGATATAGAAATTGTCGGAACATGTTATGACGGCAAAAATGCTGTATCATCAATCAAAAATAATAATCCTGACGTTGTAATTATGGATTTGCTCCTGCCCAATATAGATGGCATAGCGGTAATGGATGAGATAAATAATTATAAGGATAAGAATTATAAGTTTATAGTCAGGGCTAACGCAAGTCAGATAAAATTTATAGAGGCTTCTTACAAAGGAAAATTTGATAATATCTTAGTTAATATAGTAGATGAAGGAATAAAGGATTTTGATCTGGCTAAAGAGATTATTAATTTATCCAAATGTAAGCTCAGGGATATAGTGGTTATATCTGATAATGTAGACTCTGAAGAGGCAAATAATAAATTAGAGGTTATGGTTACAAGAACTATCCACGAGATAGGAGTACCGGCACATATAAAAGGATATCAATATCTGAGAACTTCAATAATAATGGCTGTTAATGATATGGATATACTTAACTCCATAACCAAACAGTTATATCCATCCATAGCCAAGATGTATGAGACAACTCCTTCGAGAGTGGAAAGGGCAATAAGACATGCCATAGAGGTTGCATGGAGCAGAGGCAAGACAGATACAATTAATGAATTATTTGGATACACCTTAAGTTCAGGAAGAATTAAGCCTACGAATTCGGAATTTATCGCCTTGATTGCGGACAAGATAAGGCTTGATACTAAAGCTAAGAGTGCATAAAGCGCTTGTTCGATGTTGTCGAAGTTTAATGCGAAAACATATTATTGACATTATTTTATAAAAAATATATATTATCTTTCGTTAGTCGCGCGATTGATGTAGAGATAAGTTAATGAGGAAGGAGACAAAAACCTATGATGGAGCAACCGATTAAAGTTGTAATTGCAGATATTGGATATGAAATTCTTTCCAAACAATTAGAACTTCTTGATTATAATGTGGAAATAAAATCTACGGATGATGGCAGCAAAGTATATGAAATGTTATGCCGGGACAAGCCGGATGTATTAATCATTGATGTGTTCATATCCAATTTTGATGGATTGGAGGTCGTGGAACAGATTAGGGGAAATGAAAAACTTAATGATATGAAAATTATATTCTTATCGACTGTAGGTTCACCAAGGATAATAAGTATGGCTTTTAATCTGGGGGCTGATTATTACATAATGAAACCATGTAATCCGGAGATAATTATGAAAAGGATTGCACAAATAACAGATATGGAGAAAAGTGTTATGAATGAAGATATTTTGGATGAAGAAGATGGGTATTATACGGAAAATACCGTAGAAAATGATGTGACAGAGATTATCAGAGAACTTGGAATTCCTGCACATATAAAGGGCTATCAATACATAAGAGAGGGTATAATAATGGCGATAAACGATATGAATATGCTTAATTATATAACCAAGCTTTTATATCCGACAATTGCCAAGAAATACAAAACTACTTCAAGCAGTGTGGAAAGGGCAATAAGACATGCCATAGAGGTTGCTTGGAGCAGAGGTAAGATTGAGGTAATAGAGGATATGTTCGGATATACCGTTAGTGCAGGCAAGGGTAAACCGACTAATTCAGAATTTATCGCACTTATTGCTGATAAATTAAGAATTGAATATAAAATGAGAGCATAAAAATAAGGCTCATGTTTGGTACTGCCACACAAGGCATTGGACATGAGCCTTTTTTTTAGTCTTCTATAACGAAGCTTCCGTTTTCGTCTTCATTAAAGACATAGTAAGCTGTGTTCTCCTCAGGCTTAATATATAAGTCAAGAGACTTTAAGTCAGCTGCTTTCTTGCCGCTCTTAGTCCAGATAGACTTAGCTTCTTTAACAAGCGCTGCCTGTTCAACCTGCTTACCGTAGTACTCAATGTAAATTGTTGATTTCATATTTGCTACCCTCCTAAATATAAGTATAACCCTACAGTTAGATAATATAACAAGAATTGGAAAAATGCAAGTAAAAGTAATTACATGAAACAATTTCTTGTGTATTAAAAATATCTGTGGTAAAATATATTCTGTATGATTTTGTTTAATGGAGGCATATATGGACGAAAACTACCTGGATGGTCTGCTTAATTCAGTATCATCAGATGGTAAAAAGAATAATGTCGAAGAATCAGTCGAGAAGGATTCCGGAATAAATATAGATATCTCAGATCTTGATGAGCTTTCTCTTGATGAGTTTGATGATTTGGGTGATTTGGACGGTCTTGATTTGGGGGATCTGGATTTTGATGATATAGACTTTGATGATATAGATATTACCAGCCTTGACAGCAAGGCAGTTAAAGCTTCAAAAGAACCTGAAGAAGAGGATTTTTCATTAGAAGATTTATTGGATGAATCTGAAACTCTTTCTGAACCTGAGCCTGAGCCGGTTGTACCTGTGGCTGAGCCTGAGGAACCGCAGGAGGTTGAGGATTTTTCCCTTGATGAATTAATGTCAGAGGGAGACGGTGCTCCTGCTGAGGAGGAGATGGCTGCATTAAATGAGAATAATGATAATGCTTCAGATGATACTTCGATAGAAGATTTGCTTAGTGCTTTGGAGGAACCTGCCGCTAAAACCGAACAGAGTTCATCTGTGCCGTCAGATGACGGGGATTCGTCTGTGGATGATATGGATCTTGATGATTTATTTTCTGCGCTTGGTATAGAGGATGAAGATAGCGGTGAGGATGCAGATATGGCGGGTATTGCCGCAAATGCATCCATAGATTCATTAGATACAGAACTTGATGATCCGGCAGATTTTTCCGGACTTGAAGATATAGAGGATATTTCGGAAGTTAAGCCTGATAAGTCTAAGAAGGCTAAGAAGACTAAGAATAAAAAAGAAAAGGGCGATAAATCAGGCGGTGAGAAGGAAAAGAAGTCACTGTCCCAGATTTTATTTGGTGAGCCTGAAGAGGATGAACTCGAAGAAGAGGAGTTAAGAAAGGCCAAGAAGGCAGAGAAGAAAGAAGAAAAAGCCAAGAAAAAGGAAGAGAATAAGGAAAAGAAGGCTGAAAAGCTTGAATTAAAGAATACCAAGAATACTGAGAAAAAGAATCAAAAGGCTGATAAGAAAAAGCAAAAGGCTGATGCAGCGGCTGCAGAGGCGGCAGCAGAAGCAGCTGAGGATGAGGCTGCAGGTAACAAACCTGTATCAAAACCTGTAACTGCCATTATTTTTGCTGTATTTGCTATAGGTGCCGTGCTTGTGGTATTGGGTACTAACAGCTTCAATTACAGGCAGGTTATCAGGAAGGCCGCAGATTATTTTGAAAGACAAAGATACAGACTTGCATATGACCAGGTTGCAGGTGTAGATGTTAAAGAGAAGGATCAGGAGCTTAAGGACAGGATTTATACTGTTATGTATGTTGAACGACTCTATGAGTCCTATGAAAATAATATGAAACTTAATCGACCTGACAAGGCACTGGATTCATTAATCAGAGGTCTTGAGAAGTATGATGAACATTATGATGAGGCGGTAGAACTTGAGATTGTAGATGATATCAATCTGTGTAAGTCAAATATTGTTGAGGCTTTGAGAGGGACTTTTGGTCTTAGTGAAGATGATGCGTATATGATTATGTCATATGAGGGGCAGGATTATATTGATGCTCTTAATGCATATAGCGGTATAATTAATTCAGAGGAGTAGAGCATTTTACTATGATTGCTATTTTAGATTATGATGCAGGTAATATAAAAAGTGTAGAGAAGGCGGTTGCCTATCTCGGTGAGAAAGCTGTGATAACAAGGGATAAAGATGTTATTATGGCGAGTGACAAGGTTATTCTGCCCGGAGTGGGAAGTTTCGGCGACGCTATGGGCAAGCTTAAAGAATATAGTCTTGACAAGGTTATTTATGATGTAATAGACGATAAAAAGTATTTTCTGGGCATATGTCTCGGATTACAACTTTTATATAAGGAAAGCGCTGAAAGTCCGGGAGTATCCGGACTTGGTGTATTAGACGGAAGTATTTTAAGAATACCTGACAAGGAAGGGCTTAAGGTGCCTCATATCGGGTGGAATTCTCTTGATATCAGAGAAGGAGCTTCACTTTTCAAGGGGATACCACAGAATACTTATATGTACTTTGTCCATTCTTATTATCTGCATTCAAATGATAAAAATGATGTGGCGGCTTCTACTGACTATTCTGTTAATATACATGCATCGGTAGAGCACGGCAATGTATTTGCCTGTCAGTTTCATCCTGAGAAAAGTTCTGAGATGGGACTTAAGATATTGAAGAATTTTATTGAATTATAAATTGTTTATTGTGCATTTTATTGATTTTGCTTTTATAATTGGAGGATTAATATGCATACCAAAAGAATTATCCCTTGTCTCGATGTCAACAATGGCAGAGTGGTAAAGGGAATTAATTTTGTCAATTTAAAGGATGCCGGAGACCCCGTATCGGTTGGAGCAGCATATGATAAAGCAGGCGCAGATGAGCTTGTTTTTCTTGATATTACTGCATCTTCGGATTCAAGGAATATTGTCGCTGATATGGTAAGGAAGGTTGCTGAGAATGTATTTATACCATTTACGGTGGGAGGCGGCATAAGGACAGTCGATGACTTTAAAGTTATCTTAAGAGAGGGTGCCGACAAGGTTTCCGTTAATTCTGCTGCTATTGATAACCCTGACTTAGTAAGTGAGGCTGCTGATAAGTTCGGAAGCCAGTGTGTAGTGGTTGCCATAGATGCGAGAAGAAGAACTGACGGTGAAGGTTGGACCATATATAAGCACGGCGGCAGAATAGATACAGGTATTGATGCTATAGAATGGGCGATAAAGATGGATAAGTTTGGTGCGGGCGAGATTCTTCTTACAAGTATGGACTGTGACGGAACAAAAGCAGGATACGATATAGAACTTACGCGTCTTGTGTCTGAGAATGTATCCATACCGGTTATCGCTTCGGGAGGTGCCGGCACAAAGGAGCATTTTTATGATGCTCTTTCAGATGGAAAGGCAGATGCTGCACTTGCTGCATCACTATTTCACTATAAGGAGCTTGAGATAAAGGATTTGAAGAATTATCTGGCTGACAGAGGGGTGGCAGTAAGACTGTAGAGTTTGCGCGGCAGTCACGATAGCTATAATCTTTTATTTTCGGAATTGATTATATCGCTGTTTAGGTAGGAAATATGAATGATTAATATTATAGAAAATGACATTACGGTAGATGAATATTTGGATTTAAGAGACAGAGTAAATTGGAAGAAACTCTCACGTTCACAGGCGAAAAAAGCACTTGATAACTGCCTTTATGTTATAAAAGCAGTGGATGATGACGGCACTCCGATAGGTATGGGACGCATAGTGGGTGATGGGGCAGTCATTTGCTACATACAGGATTTGATTGTTGTTCCGGAAGCACAGGGGCAGAAGGTAGGAACTCAAATTATCACAAAATTAAAAGAGTTTGTGAATGGTATAAGAGAAGATGGAACCACGATGATGCTTTGTCTTATGTGCGCTAAAGGACGTGAAGAATTCTATATAAAAAATAATTTTACCCCAAGACCGACAGATGAACTTGGACCGGGGATGATACTGTATCTGTGAAATATGAAAAAAGGAAATGACAGGTAAACATTTTTGTGAAAGCACTAAGTTTACCTGTCATTTCCTTTTTATATGGCGAAAACCTATACCGAGCCGGGAAAAGTGCCGACAAGGTGGTATGTCTTATTATTCAGCCAAATATGGCTTAAGCGCAGCCATTATATCTTCTTCTTCGTTATTCTCAGTATGAACATGAAGTTCAATTGGCTTTGATATATCTAAACTGAAGATACCCATAATTGACTTTGCGTCAATTACATATCTTCCTGAAACTAAATCAAATTCTGAGCCAAAGCTGCTGATATCATTTACAAAGCTTTTAACCTTATCAATGGAATTGAGTGATACATTCACTTCTAACATAACAAATCCTCCTTATTTACAATTATTAGTTGTATATGGTACTATAATATAGGTTTAGCGATTAAAAGTCAATAACAACGTAGGAGATTTTTGGTAAAATGTCAACTGCTTTAGATAATAAGAAAATAGCTATATATACTTTAGGTTGTAAGGTAAATCAATATGAATCGGACAGCATGGAAGGATTACTTAAAGATGCCGGCTGTGAGATTGTATCATTTGATGATTATGCCGACGCAGTAATTATAAATACCTGCTCGGTTACAAATATCGCTGAGAGAAAGTCGAGACAGATAATTCATCGTGCAAAGAAGAAGAATCCTGAAGCGGTTATTGTGGCTTGCGGATGTTATGTACAGTCGGGAAAGGAAGAACTTGAGAATGATAATTCGGTTGACATAATAATCGGAAATAACAGAAAGAAGGATGTAGCAAGGATATTGGAGGATTATTTTACCGATATTCAAATAAGTGATAATTATATAGATATAAATGCAACATCAGAATATGAGAGTATGACGGTAAACAAACCGACCGAACATACCAGAGCTTATGTGAAGGTACAGGACGGATGTAATAATTTCTGTACCTATTGTATAATACCTTATGCTCGTGGCAGGGTTAGAAGTAAGGCACTTCATGATGTCTTGACTGAGATAGATGGTTTGGCTCATAAGGGTATAAAAGAGATTGTTATAACAGGAATCAATCTTCCTTCTTATCAGGATAATAATGGTAATACCTTAATTGATCTTCTTGTTGCCGCTGCTAAAACAGACGGAATAGAAAGAATAAGGATGGGGTCGCTTGAGCCACGTGTTATCACTGAGGATTTTCTTAATGTAATCAGTAAAGAGGATAAGATATGTCCGCATTTTCATTTGTCATTGCAAAGTGCCTGCAATGATACATTAAAAAGAATGAACAGAAAGTACACGATAGAAGAATATATGGAAAAATGCAACCTGATTAGAAAATATTATGTGAATCCTGCGATTACAACAGATGTTATAGTCGGCTTTCCGGGTGAGACTGATGAGGAATTTGCAACTACCTGTGATAACCTTGAGAAGCTTAATCTGTATGAGATGCACATATTCAAATATTCCAAGAGGAAGGGCACGCCTGCTGCAACTATGCCCTGTCAGGTAGATGATGCCGTAAAGGAAGAAAGAAGCAACAGACTGTTAGAGATGACAAGAAGGCATAAGGCTAATTATGAAGCTTTATTCACCGGTAAGAATCTCAATGTCTTAGTAGAAGAGTATGTATGCGAGGACGGAAGATACTACATCAAGGGACATACAGAGAGATACATTTATGTAAAGAAAGAATTCGACGAGGAATTCTGTAAAAATCATATAAATGAATTTGTAGAGGTTGAAATATAATGAGTCAACTGCAAGATATGACAGCTTCAGAAGCAAACCATATGGAAGCGTTGGTACTTAGCGATTTGTCTGCAAGGAATAATTACCTTTACGAAGTAATGAGGTAATTATGACTTGCAGACAAGAGCTTAGTACCGCTACGCTGGAATCTGAGCGAGAGCGTGTTTGTGGTGAAGCTTGTCATATCTTGCAGTTGACGTAGCACATAGTTTACATAAATCTTATTTCACCACAAGATAAGGGTGAATTATAATTTATCCCTTGTATAAGTGTGCGAAATGCATTATAATGATGATGTATAAATGGATTTATATAAATGGTCAGGGAAGACCGTATTTTACTTGATTAATATTCTACGTTTTTTAACGTCTTTTTTGGCTTGTTTATAAGTCTTATTTATATTCCATATTTTAATATGAAACATAATATGACATTTATAGTTGTGCTATTGTAAGTTTTCAGGTTTCAAATAAGGGAACGAAAAGGATTTCATTTATTTACCAAGGAGGGTGTATGATGAATATTTCTTTATTTGCACAAACTTCATATTCGAATATGAACCGGAATCCTTATGGTAATATGCGCGAGGATAGTCAGGGCTTCTATGGTTTAAACGGACAAAATGCATATAGTCAAAATTCGACAGGAGGTAATTCTTTTATGTCGGATATAAATAACTCGTATGCCAATTCACAAAATAGTGAAAGATTGTCCAAGAACCGGCAGATGAGAGCCATGATTAGAGACCTAAATAATTCCTCTGATAAGAGTGACAGTCCGTTTTCCATATATTCTAAGGACGGAAGATTAAATGATATATGGGAGATGTCAAAAAGCTCTGACAAGGATGAAGATAAGGTTAAGAAACCTCTTAATTATAACTATAAGGAAGTCTCTAACAAGATTCAGCGTGCCAAGAATTCCATAACCGCCGGTCAGGCTATGCTTTCCGCAAAGCGTAAAGTATTGGAACTTAAGAGAAAGATTGCAAATGGCGATGGTGATGCTGATGAGCTTCAACTTGCACTTACGCATGCTACACGTATGGAGATGGTTGCAAGAAAGAAAAAGCATAATTTGGAGTTAGAGGAACTTGCTGAAATTACGAGACAACGTGATGAAAAACTGGATAAGATGAAGGAAACTGCTTCCAATATGAAGAATCAGATGATTGAAGCTAAAGAAGATGAAATTAGCGAAGATGAGGATGATATCTTCGAGGAGCGTGAAGCAATGCTTGAAGAACTTCAGGAGGAGATTGAAGAGAGGAACGAAGAAGTCTCCGAAGAAATGATGGCAGAGCTTAATGCACAGATTGCCGAGTTTGGAGAGGAAGCCTTGAGAGAGATGGAAGAAGCTATGGAACTTCTTGAGGAACTTGAGATGCTTGATCCGCATATGAGCGAGGAAGAACTTGAGAAGGTTAAGCGTAAGCACAGAGCCTCGGAAGAAAAGGCGATACTTAAGGCGGATATGGATTATCTGAAGGATACTATTAAGCATCAGATGGCACAGACGAATTCCATGTCCGGCTTTGGAGGCGGAAGTTCTTCTGTCGGTTCGGCAACATTTTCAGCCTCTGTTGGCGGAGCGGATTTGTCCGTATCGGCAGCAGCAGATGTATCTATGCCGTCCATTGATATATCGGCGTAAATAATACAAATTTATTTAATGGCTTGTGAATATAAATGCAATACAGGTTGCAATTATGTTCACAAGTCGTTTTATTTGCAATAAAAAAGCCTTGAAACCACTGTGTTTCAAGGCTTTTAAGCAGTCGATAGGGGAATCGAACCCCTGTTTTCGCCGTGAGAGGGCGACGTCTTAGCCGCTTGACCAATCGACCACATTCATTGCTTTTTCTCAAGACCTATGTTAGTATATCAGAAGGTTTTAATTATTGCAACTGTTTTTTAAAAAAATTTTTTTTATTTTTTGGAGCGGTGTTATGAAGAAGAAAATAATTGTAATATTATTAACGGTATTTGTTGTTTTGGCAGTTGCGGCAACTGTAGTTTTTTTGTTTGTTAACAGAAGCAGGGAATACATTTTTCCAGTTGAGCTTATAGTCGGCGAAAATTGTGACGACTGGAATATTAACGATTATAAAAAGTATGAAATGCTCATGCTTAAATCATGGGAGACGGATTATTGTCAAAAGGTATATATAAATGATGATGGAAATATAGTTGTAAAGTTTACGGAGAAACAGCGCAAAAAGGCTGTCGGGGGATTAAAAGATATCTTTAATGACAATATGAAATATACACTTGATGCAATGCTTGGATTTAAATTATTATCAATAAGCGATGACTATAAGACTATAAATGTAAGCTTCGGTAAAGAATACAGTGAGGAGGCATTTGACAATGTTAAAACAGATGTTGCTACTATGCTCGTTATCCAGATATATAATGGTTCCGATTTAAAAGATGCATCAGTTACAGTCAATGCGGAATTTGTAAATGCTGATGAAATGAAAACAAAAGAATACAATGTCTACAATATATATGAATAGATTCCTGAATGCTTTATGAGGCCTGGTAAGTGTGGTAAGTGACCTGCCTCTATGATACATTTTCAGTTCAAAAATTCTCCACAAAAAAAGTTAAAAAATGGGTTTTATAATTCTTATATTTATGTTATAATTTATGTCAGCGTGACGCAGTGTGCCTTTTGCTGTGTCGCAACAAAAAATGAATACTTAGGAGGTAGATAACAAATGGCAAACAAATGGGTATATATGTTTAGCGAAGGCGACATGACCATGCGTAATCTTCTTGGTGGTAAGGGTGCTAACCTTGCAGAGATGACAAGTATAGGACTTCCTGTACCACAGGGCTTCACAATCACTACTGAGGCATGTACACAGTACTATGAGGATGGACGTAAGATTAATGATGAAATCATGGCTCAGGCTATGGAAGGTGTAGCTAAGATGGAGGAGATCAACGGTAAGAAGTTTGGTGATCTCAAGAACCCATTATTAGTTTCAGTTCGTTCAGGTGCAAGAGCATCTATGCCGGGTATGATGGATACAATCCTTAACCTTGGTTTAAATGATGAGGTTGTTGCTGCTATGATAGCCGGTA
>JAFTFE010000013.1 GCA_017449765.1 Lachnospiraceae bacterium
GATTTTGCTTTTTCAAGCAGATATTTATCAATTTCCTTCTGTACATCGCTCATTTTGTAGAAGGCGCTGACATCTTTGCCCTGCTTTCTGTCCTCTTTGGTGAAGAACAGGCATGTGCCGTACTGTTTATGCTCAAAGAAGCTCGTGTACCACCACTTATTTCCTGGATCACGGTACTCATCTAGAATAACAAGGGGGCTGAATAAAGCAGGATTGTTTTCATCAATTTTCATGAACGCATACTTTGAGAGAGGCTCGCCTTTTAAGCCTTCATAGCCAGAAATCATGAGCAGTACCCAGTCAAAATTTTTAGATACTGCTTGTATTTCTGCTATGAACTTTCCTTCCGGCACCAGGAAATTGAACGGAAACATCTTTACATTCTCATAATTCTCATCCCACTTCAGGACAAAATAAACGCTATGGGGGGAACCAGAAGCATGGGAAATAATCATCCTCTTATCCAAATTAAATTTTATATCCTCATAAAATCTTCTAGATAACAATTCGGACATTTTTTTCGTCAGTTCAGTATCCGTTCGCTCTTTTGTCTCATAGTCAAACATAAAGAATTTTACGTCGCTTGTATTGCGTCTAAGTTTTTCTGCAGCTATAAATTTATTGCTGTATTTCCCCAACTGAAAATAAAGTTGCTCACTGTGAAGCGGAGTATTTGCATCTGTTTTCTTTTCCCTCATGTTGTATGTTATGTACCCAATGTGGCGCATAATATTTGCGTTCCCGTCAAAACCAAGCAAAAGCTCATCTGGATTCAACTGGAAAGCTTTATAAAAATACCCTCTTCTTGAAAGAAACGGCACGAGGGAGTCATGCTCATTCAGGTTCTGGTTGTAGACATACATCATGAGCATGTCCCATACGCATATTGTCTTGGATTCCGGGAAAACCCAGAAGTTGTCTGTTACGACACTTTTTGGGAATTCGCACAAGGGCTTTAATTTAATGGCATCCTTTCCGGTTTTGTCAAAGCCAAATTCTATTGTCGAAAATCTTCCCCAGCCGTCGATTGTGACAAGCGTGCCGTCAAGCCACGGCTCACATTCCCAGACCATCGCAGGGGCTACTTGTATAGGTTCGGGCATTTATAAAGACTCCTCCTGTTTTTTTATAATGTCTTCCGAATATGGAATTAGATAATTTGAAATAAACCAGTTTGCTTCTATTTTGTCATAAATTTTCTTTAACTTCGCTTTATAGTTTTCCTCACTTGGTAATCCTGATGTTGCAAATTTTATATGGCTTTTCTTTGCTATATTTTGAACAGTGTCAGACATCAGCTCTAAAGCCTGTTTATAATTCTCAAGTTTCTTTTTTCCTGTGTCAGAAAACACATAACCTTTACCTTTTTTTTCTTCTATCAAATTAAGAAATCGCAGGGGATTAATAACAGCGAACCGGTACCATGCATCCCATTTATTTCCCAATTTTAGAGTGACAAGTTTAAGAACCGCATACAAATTCCCTTGATATGTATCTAATTTTTCATTTGTTTCAAACATCGGCCAGTCTGTTCCATACATTATCTTATCTTTTAATGTACCATCATCCTTAAGTAATTCTATTAATCCTTTTGCAGTTTTATAAATCCTGTAGCAGAGATTTTTCTGGGCATTTTTTATATTATTTTCCACTCGATTAATAATATGTTTTATATCATTTACCGTCAAATTTTCTATTTCTGCATCAGATTTATTAAATATTTGTCTCATATAGACTTCTTTCATTGAAAGCCTTATCTTTCTCTTGTCGCAATCTTTTATATTTTTGATTACCTTTATTCTTTGACTAACATAAGATTCAATTTGTTCTCCTTCTTGCCAGATTAAATCATAAATTGTCACTCCTTTTTTTTCAGCCTTCTTCTCTAGTTTATCCAATGGCAGACTATGCTCTTTACCAGCATCAAATGTGTAACAAGAAATATCCGTATAAACATTCGGATACTGTTCTACTAATTCTTTTATTTTCCTTTGCCATGAATAGCATGGTGGATTATCATCTATTGAATAGAATGTCCCGTCAAAAAAGCGGCTACCACCAAAATGAGCTATGCAAAGCCTTAATTCAGAAAGATCTGGATAAGTTAAAACTTTTTCCCAGCTGTATGGAGATGAAAAATCATCAATTAAACCAAGTCCCTGTATATAACTGTCCGCTGTAATAGCAAAGTTATAAGGAACTTTATCATGTTTGTTTACTTTTAAGTATTCCTTTAAATATACTCCCGGATCTGCTATGGTCATTCCCTGAGGGGAACCATGGCATGTTATCGGAATATCTTTTTTAATACAAAATTTATAGAAATTTTCTACATCAGTATGTAACCGAGATAAATCTTTACCTTCGAACATTGGGAATACTTTTTTGGTTAAAGCAAGGTCAAGTCCATAATATGGAGGACACCCCAATGCAACATACATTTTAATTCCCCAAAATAAAGTATTATCATCAAGGTTTTCAACATTTTCTGCTATAAAATAATTCTTTACATCTTCAAATGAGGATTTTAAATTAAAACCTGAAAAGTCTGCCAGCTGTTCTATTTTCTCTTCCTGCCATTCTCCCTTACATTGTTCCATAATTTCATCGGATTCATATATTGTTTTATCATCAAAATCATAAAAAGAATGACTGTCTTTTATATAGTCAGTAGGAGCAAAAAAGCGTCTTAAGTCAATATGATAAAACGGTAAAAGGTTAAAAGGGTTTTTATAAGCGGCTAATTTCTGATAGTTAACATGCAATTCATGGTCTTCAAACTGATAAACCTCTTTCGAATCCACCTTTTTAAAAAAGTGAATATATTTTTGAGTTTTACCAGTTATCATTTCTTTTTCACTTTTATATTTCGCTAAATTTTTTTCAACATCGGTCTCTGGAATATCATAAATATTAAATAATGTGCTATTTTCCAAATATACTGAATTACATAGTTCAAGAACTTTGGAACCGGATACAATATAAATAGGAATTCCTGCCGCACCCCAATAATGGGCATACATTAGTTCCATACCATGTACAATCGAGAATTGATATATAAGCTTATTATTGTCTATATTGTCAAAAAAATCATTACTTAATTTATAAAAATAATTATGTTTATTATTAGCTATAAGTTCATTCAAATCTTCATTGCACTGCGAATCTTTTGAATCTGAGTATCTACTGTCATCAAACTTGTCGTAACTAATCTTATGATTGGCATATCCTATAGAATTATTTTCTGCGTCATTGTCATTTATATACATTTTTGCAATGTCAAAAGAAGAAAACCTGGTGATTTTACCATAATCACCAACAGCACTAGTAATTACAGAGTCTATAAAAGATTTTAATAGTTTTTCTTCATCATCTCTTAGAAAAGCAATACCTGCTGTTATTAAAAAACCAATACCATTAGTTACAGGAACTGAAAATGCACTTATTTCTTCTACTATTTTTAAGAACTTGTCAAGTTTTGGCCAATTAGGATTTGCAGCAAGCAAATCTAGCATTCTTTTTCTATTTTCAAGAATAACATCGTCTAATGAAAAAAAATCTATAGAGCCAGCTAGAAGTTTTACAATTCCTCTTTTCAAAGAAATCTTATCAGGATTTGGTAAAATCTTCTTTTTATACAAAATATTTATATCAATTTTTCTATTCTCTAAATATGAAAAGTCTAAAAAATTAATTTCATTGTTTAGTAGGCTTGCACCAGCAGATGCAAGTTTATATACAAGTATACCTTTCATTATCGGGATTGGAGCGATTTGGTTTCCCTGAATATGCATGTGAGCATCTACAATTGGAATATAGGCAGGACTTGTTATTTTTATCGAGCCTTGTATCCGGTTTGTCATGGGGGTATATTCTTTTTTATCACTCATTTTCTTTTCCTTTCAATTTTAACATTATAATTACCAGGAATCAAATCCTCAAAAGTTGCGATTCCGTCTTCGCCACAAGTGAACTTGTGTTCTTTGCCATTCGGCTCTTTTAGATATACCTTTGCATCCTTCTCTCCATTCCCGCCAGAATCAAGCACAGTAACAGTAATATCTTTGCTGAGTTCAAGAGTTTCCGATTTAAAGTCTTTGCATTTCTGAGCTTTTGTAACAAATATAAATTTAGGTTTTTCTTTGTATGGACTATCAATTTCGGAATCGTAGTCATCAAGAAGAAACTCAAACTGTTCTCGTGGAATATCTTCGCCATGTTCCTTATAATATCGGTATAAAGCCTCATCGATTTTCGGAGGTGGCATTAAATCATTGAAATTGAATTCTACGGAAGCCTTGCCTTTCGATACATTTGCAAACAACGTTTTCTGTGGATTCTCTACACTTGGATTCTGTGAACTTTCAAAAATCTCAAAAGTAACAGTTTTTCCTTCATCAATATCTTTCGTTTCTGCGTAAAGAGTTATTTTATTATCAATTTTTTCTTTTGAAACATTTTGCCCATCAGAGTTATGCCATTCCGCCTTCGTTATCTCAGGACGGATAAGCCTTACTTCCAGTGAGTTGCTTGATTTCTCAAAATTGCACCACGCACAGTGAGCACTGAATACAAATTTTGGATCGCTGTCTGGCGGCAGTTCGCTTTTATTTGCGTGGTAACTCCATTTTGCACTTACACTTCCGCCTTTTACAGTAAGAGGGAATGATGC
>JAFTFE010000143.1 GCA_017449765.1 Lachnospiraceae bacterium
CAGAAAATGTGCGCGTATTGTCGGTGATACAATGGGTAAATATCACCCACACGGTGACAGTTCAATATATGAGGCATTGGTTAAGCTTGCACAGGAGTGGAACACAAGATATCCGCTTGTAGACGGACATGGTAACTTCGGTTCTGTCGATGGTGACGGTGCGGCTGCGATGCGTTATACGGAAGCAAGACTTTCTAAGATTTCTATGGAGATGGTTGCAGATATCAACAAGGACACGGTTGATTTTGTACCTAACTTTGATGAGACAGAGAAAGAACCTATCGTATTACCAAGCCGTTATCCTAATCTTTTGGTAAACGGTACCTCAGGTATTGCAGTAGGTATGGCTACCAATATTCCGCCTCATAACTTAAGAGAGATAATCAATGCAGTAGTAAAGATTATAGACAACAGGGTATTAGAGGACAGAGAGACAGATATAGACGAAATACTTGAGATAGTCAAGGGTCCGGACTTTCCTACCGGAGCACAGATTCTTGGTACATCGGGAATTGATGAAGCATACAGAACCGGCAGGGGCAAGATTAAGGTTAGAGCCATATCAGAGATAGAGCCTATGGCTAACGGCAAGCAGAGAATAGTTGTAACAGAGCTTCCGTACATGGTTAATAAGGCTAAGCTTATTCAGAAGATTGCCGAGCTTGTTAAGGAAAAGAAGATAGACGGAATTACAGACCTTCGTGATGAGTCTTCACGTGAGGGTATGAGAATAGTTATTGAGCTTAGAAAAGACTGTAATGCCAATATTATTCTTAACCAGTTATATAAGCATACACAGATGCAGGATACATTTGGAGTTATTATGCTTGCACTCGTGGATCAGGAGCCTAAGATACTCAATCTTCTTGATATGCTGGAATATTACCTGCAGCATCAGGAGGAGGTTGTTACAAGAAGAACTAAGTTTGACTTGGACAAGGCTGAAAGACGTGCACATATTGTAGAAGGCTTACTTATAGCTCTTGACAATATAGATGAGGTTATAAAGTTAATAAGAGCATCAAAGTCTGTAGCAGATGCAAAGCTTGCACTTATGGAAAGATTCGGTCTTACTGAAGTTCAATCGGATGCAATCGTTAATATGCAGCTTCGTGCTCTTACAGGCTTGGAAAGAGAGAAGCTTGAGAATGAATTCAAGGATCTCATGGCGAAGATTGCTGAGCTTCGTGCCATACTTGCGGATGAGAAGAAATTGCTCGGAGTAATCAAAGAGGAAATTCTTATCTTAGCTACGAAATACGGTGATGACAGAAGAACTTCAATCGGTATAGATATGGATGATGACTTAACTGTAGAAGATCTTATCAAGAAGGAAAATGTAGTTATAGCTATGACTAAGCTTGGCTACATCAAGAGAATGACAGTTAATAACTTCAAGAGCCAGAACCGTGGCGGTAAGGGCATTAAGGGTATGCAGACCATAGAGGATGACTTCATAGAGGACCTTTTTATGACTACAACCCATCATTACATAATGTTCTTTACCAATATGGGTAAGGTGTACAGACTTAAGACTTATGAGATACCGGAGGCGAGCAGAACTGCGAGAGGTACTGCTATAGTTAATTTGCTTCAGCTTATGCCGGATGAGAAGATAACAGCTGTTATACCAATCCTTAAGTACAGAGAAGACAGATATTTATTTATGTGTACTAAGAACGGTATTGTCAAGAAGACTAAGATTACGGAATACGCAAATGTAAGAAAGTCAGGTCTTGCAGCCATTACTCTTAAGGAAGGCGATGAGCTTATCGAGGTTAAGGCTACGGACAACAGAAAGGATATTCTCCTTGTCACTAAGCACGGTATGTGTATCAGATTTAATGAAACTGATGTAAGAAGCACAGGCAGAACTTCAATGGGTGTCATCGGTATGAATGTAAATGACGGTGATGAAATCGTAGGTATGCAGCTTGATACTCAGGGTGATTCTCTCCTCATTGTATCTGAGAACGGTTTAGGTAAACGTACATCTATTGATGAATTTACTCCTCAGAGACGTGGCGGCAAGGGTGTCAAGTGTTACAAGATTAACGAGCGTTCCGGTGAAGTAATAGGATTTAAGGCTGTTAATGATGATAATGAGATTATGCTTATAACCAATCAGGGTATCGTAATCAGGATTCTCTGTAAGGATATTTCAACTCTCGGAAGAATTACAACCGGCGTTAAGCTTATCAATATGGACATCGAGCATGATGTCACAGTTGCAAGTATCGCAAAGGTAAGACAGAAGTCAGCAGAGGAATCTGAGTCTCTTGAAGCACTTGAAAAAGAGATGAATGAGAATGATAACGCAGAAGGTGCACCTGAACTTGATGAGGATGAAAATTCAGATTATGAAGGTTCAGAGGGCGATACGGAAGCATAGATTAAGTTTTTAAGATACAACAGATAAAAGAGGTGATAAGATATGGATGATACAATAAGAGAAGGTCTTGAAGGTTTAAGTAAGATTGAAAATTTCGCCGATCATTTATATATTGCAATTTACTGGGTTGGAGTTATTTTTATAATTCTTTTTGTCGCATGGATGTTTTCAGCCTTGAACTGTTATATCAATAGAAAGCGCAAGGGTATATCCAGTGCGGATAATGATGACTTTTTGGATGATTAGATATATATGAATATAGGTCGGTTAGAGGGTATGGTATGCTCTATTTTAAACCGGCAAGATAATAAGCAGGCAGTTACACAACACGCAATCAATTTGCTAAATCAGTCAACTCTAATTCTCTGCGCTCTGCACGAAACAGACAACTCGCTTACGCTCAAACAGTCTGTTTCTGAGCGAGCCCATTCGAATTCTCATTGCTGATTTCACGCAAATCGTGCGAATAGTTGTTGTAACTGCCTGCTTATTATCTTACCGAATTTAAAAAGAGCATACCCCCTCTAACCGACACGCTTCGCGTATATAACAGTAACTAAGTCGCCCTTAGACAAACAACATACAAATATATATTTGTAATTTATGATAGGAATAGTATAATAACAATCAGATAAATTGGGATTAAAAAGGTAGTATGCAATAACGCGCGAAGAATGGAATCAAATAATGAAAGGTTGTTTATATGATATGAAGGAGTGTATTTTTTGTAATAAAGATAAAATTGCTACAGATATTTTTTATGAAGATGAGTTTGTTATGGCTTTTTTGGATTTTGAACCGATTAATGAAGGTCATGTGTTGATTGTTACGAAAGAGCATTATTTTGATATAGATGAGATACCGGATGATGTTTTGTCGCATCTAATCATTATAGCAAAGAAGATAGTGAAAGCATTGAAGGATTTATATAATGCAGATGGATACAGTATTATGCAGAATGGTGGGGAGTTCAACGATATCGGACATTTTCATTTGCATATTTTCCCAAGATACAAGGATGATGGATTTGGCTGGACTTATGGGGAGGATAAAAAGCTTGTAAATAGTGAGATTGCTGAGAGGATTAGGGAAAGAATGTGACAGCAAGATAAAGATAGGTTAATAAGGGATTGTAATATGTTTATTTAAGTACAGTTGACGGTACGCATAAAAATGTATATTATATTAGTTAAGTTAATTTAATGTAAATGAGGATTTTTTATGAGGGAAATTAATGTAGATAAAATTACGGAAGCAGTTAAAGAGATGTGCATTAATGCGAATCTTTATCTTGCAGAGGATATGGAGAGCAAGCTAAGAGAAGCCGCTGAAATGGAGGATGGCAAGCTCGGTAAGAAGATTCTGGATCAGTTGGTTGAGAACCTTGAGATTGCGAAAGCTGACAAGATACCTATATGTCAGGACACGGGTATGGCGGTATTTTTCGTAAATGTCGGACAGGAGGTACATATAGAAGGCGGAAGTCTGACGGATGCCATTAATGAAGGCGTAAGACAGGGTTATACAGAAGGGTATCTCAGGAAATCCGTAGTCGGAGACCCGTTGCTTAGGGTGAACACTAATGACAATACACCGGCGATTATACATTATGATATAGTGCCGGGGGATAAGTTAGAGATAACCATTGCTCCGAAGGGCTTTGGCAGCGAGAATATGAGTAAGGTTTTCATGCTTAAGCCTGCGGACGGAGTTGAAGGTGTTAAGGCAGCAGTTCTTAGTGCAGTTAAGGATGCCGGACCAAATGCGTGTCCTCCTTTTGTGGTGGGTGTCGGAATAGGCGGGGACTTTGAGCTTGTTGCAAAGCTTGCCAAGAAGGCACTTACGAGGGAAGCGGGCTCACATTCGGATATACCTCATATTGCTAAGTTAGAGGACGAGCTTTTGGAGGAGATTAATAAAACGTGCATAGGACCGGGAGGCTTAGGGGGCAAGACCACCGCACTTGCACTGAATATTGAGACTTATCCGACACATATAGCAGGACTTCCTGTAGCGATAAATATGTGTTGTCATGTAAACAGGCATTTGAAAAAAGAAATATAATAGATGCGTTAATCTGGGGCTGACTTTGAAACCATGTTTTTAATCTGGGTATGTATATGGATTTACGGTTATGATAAATTATATATCTTAAAAGGAAAAGTGAAAAATGGGTAAGATTAAAGATTTATTGGCTAAACAGAAAAATGAATTAAAGGATATTTTTGTAAAATATATTGTTACGATAATATCTATGTTTGTTCTATGCATACTATTAATCATAGTTGATGAAGCAGGCAGGGATATTGACGATACATTAGAGCAGATTATTACATTTATGGGTATATTTATATGCGGAACATTCTTTATAGAAACCATTATAAAGAAAAACAAAGTTCTTATGTATTTTACAGATGCATTTGTATCCCTTGTATTGACTATTCTTGGGTATAACCTTCATGACTGGATTGGTGAGCGTGCTTCGGATAATTTCTATAAGTTTTTTGTACTCTATTTAATGCTTATTCTTGGAATAAGCTTCTATAGTATAATTAGAAGGAGCGGATTGTCATTTCAGAAATATGCTACGAAAGTAGTAATAAATTTTGTGAAATGGGGGCTGATTTTTCTTGTTATTGATATAGGTATCGCTATTATCCTTGGGATATTTGATTCACTTATATTCAATATAGAGTATTTTGATGCATTCTATCATCTCCAGCTCATTCTCGTCGGACTTATATATTTTCCTTACGCACTTATATGCATTATGGCTGATGAGGAGGAAAAAACCAAGTTCTTTAAGGTGCTGATGAAATTTATCGCCATGCCTATATTGCTTATCGCGATGGCGATTATATATCTTTATATATTGAAGATAATATTTACACGGAATGTACCGAAGAACGAAGTGTTTTATATCTGTGCGGGTGTATTCTCACTTGGATTTGTCGTAAATACCATGGCATATGCATATATAGATGGAGACAGCACTTCATCTGTCGGAAAGCCTTTAAATGTTTACGATAAGATTATAAAGTATCTGAAATATGGTTTTATACCGATGGTACTTCTGGAAATGTATTCAATCGGTGTGAGGATTGCTCAGTATGGGGTAACCAATACAAGGTACATGGCGGTTGTATTTATAATTGCGCAGATTATATATCTTGCATGGGAGCCGATAAATAAATTTATATCGGGAGCAGGACGAGGTAAGAATGAGACCGCTGATGCGGGATATGGCAAGGGCTATGAAAAATTCATATTTATTGCAATAATTATATATGTGATAGTTGTAATTGTGCCGATAGTTAATATTGAATTTGTGTGCTACAATTCTCAGAAAGCAAGATTTGAAGAGGCAATGGATGAGGGTGATTATAGGGCTGCCAAAGGTGCATACAGGGAGCTGGAGTACAATTATTACGGAAAAAATTACTTAGATAAAAAATACACTAAGGAAGAGATAGAAGATCTTAATGCCAAGTACTATGAAAGTACAGACAGAGATGATAGCAGCTATTATTATGGAAAATATATAAGTTATAATTATGATAATAGTAATATAAATATATCAGGTTATTCACGAATGTGTGCATTTAATGCAAGTAAAAACCAAAAAGGGGATATATATAATATAGATATTGATATAACACCGGAAGATTTCAGCTATAACGGGATTAATAGTATAGAATTAAAGGATATTAGCGGGGTAGCACAGGATGCGATAGCCAATAATGAAGATAAAAACATTGATAATTACTCAAAACTGCCTTATGAATATTTATATGACAGCAATATAAAAATTGTGATAACGAGAATAAAATTTGAATATTATGAGGATGGAAAGACAATAGAATATTTGACATTGGAAGGATATATTCTGATGAAATAGTAATTGGAGGAAGAAATGTCAGAACAGAGCATACAGGAGAAAAAAATAATTAATGTGCCTTTCAGTAAAGAAGAAGTCATAAAATTAAAAGCCGGTGAATATATATATCTTACGGGCACAATCTACAGCGCAAGAGATGCTGCCCACAAGAGAATGTACGACAGCATAAATGATGCTGTGGAGAAAAATCCGGCGATAGCAGATTATGACGGAAAGAAATTATATGAAGCAGGAATAATCCCCTTCGATATAACAGATAATGTAATATATTATCTTGGTCCGACCCCTGCGAAACCGGGACGTGAGATTGGCTCGGCAGGTCCGACCACGAGTACCAGAATGGATAAATACACTCCGCTCCTGCTTGGCAAGGGACTGTCCGGAATGATAGGCAAGGGCAAGCGTGGCGAGCCGGTAATAAATGCAATCGTGGACAATAAGGCAGTTTATATGGCAGCAGTAGGCGGTGCAGGTGCGCTACTATCAAAATGTATCAAAACATCAGAGGTAATAGCCTATGATGATCTTGGTACAGAGGCGATAAGAAAGATGTATGTGGAGGAATTGCCGGTCATAGTAGTCATAGATTCGGAGGGCAATAATTTTTATGAGACCGCAGTGGAAGCATATAGGGCGGAGACTAATTCTTAAAATCAGAGACTTATGCAGATAAAGATATGCGCTGAGAGTCTTAATATTATGATTAAAGATCAACTTGCTATTGACAACAAAGAAAAAGTTGACAAATGGCAGTATATTTGATATTATATTCAAGCGTGTTAATTTAGTATTTAAAAGCGCGCGACAGCTTAATAGCACCATACAATTGGTAGGATTTAGGCATTTGGAGATGTACTCAAGTGGCTGAAGAGGCGCCCCTGCTAAGGGTGTAGGTCGTTCGCGCGGCGCGAGGGTTCAAATCCCTCCATCTCCGTTTGGAATTAAAATTTACCATTCCTCGATAGCTCAATGGTAGAGCACTCGGCTGTTAACCGAGTTGTTGTAGGTTCGAGCCCTACTCGGGGAGCTAAGGCGCCATGGCCAAGTGGTAAGGCAAAGGTCTGCAACACCTCTATCACCAGTTCAAATCTGGTTGGCGCCTCTACTAAAAAATAGTCCGAAAACCTTGATATTACAAGGGTATCGGACTTTTTTGTTTTTTCTCTTAAAAGTTGTTTCAGAGTGTTTCAGACCATTTTTGCACGAATGAAATGGGGTCAAAATGGGGTCAAGAAAAAATAAGGAAAATGAAAAAG
>JAFTFE010000144.1 GCA_017449765.1 Lachnospiraceae bacterium
AAATATCGTTGTGAGTGTGTTATAATATTCATGGCGATTGGTTTCCTTTCAAAGTTAGGTGTTTTTTGTGGTGATTAATATTCTAACGGAACCAATCGCTTTTGTATAGTAGGTAGGTGTCACATCAATTGTAACCCTACACTCGCTATGGAGCGTTTACATATCTTTAATACCCAAAATGATAAAGCTATGTTATAATATATATTTGAGATATTATGGATTTCGTGTAGAAGCGTTTCTATGTAAGAAAATCTTCTGACAGAAAAATGATAGTGTCAAATGCTGTATGTAAACGTGGAAAATATAAGAGGAAAACGATATGATAAAAATTTATCCGGCTGCAATTAAAAAAAGATTAAAAAAGATGATGTCCGTTGTGGTTTGCGCATCGCTTTTATCAGTAGGTATTACAGGATGCGGAAAGTCTGAGAAGAAGGAAGAAATTCCGACTATACAGCTTTCTCTCTGGGGTGATGAAAGAAGTGTGCCTTTGCTTGAGAATGCAGTTAGTGAATTCCAGGAACTTCATGCAGATGAGGTTAAGATTGAATACACTATAAGTCTTGAGGGCGAGGATACCTGCAAGGATACTGTTCTTGCTGATCCTGAGCATGCAGCGGATATATATGCTTTTGCTGATGACCAGTTCAATGAGCTGTATAAAGCCGGAGCTTTACTTGAGATTACAGAAGATGCAGATAAAATCATTGAAGCTGTGGGCGGCAGTGATACTGTTATAGCAGACGTTGTTACACGTGACGGAAAGCTTTACGCTTATCCTATGACTGCCGGTAATGGATATTTCTTATATTACAATAAAGCATATTATGAAGAAGCTGATTTGGAGACTCTGGATAAGGTTATCGATGTTGCAGAGGCAAATGATAAGATGTTCACTATGGATTTTGCAAATGGGTGGTATATATATTCGTTTTTCAAAGGTGCCGGTCTTGAGCTTTCATGCAGTGAAGACGGACTTACCAATTACTGTAACTGGAATGCTACAGATACTGAATATACCGGAGTAGAAGTTGCACAGGCTATGCTTGATATAGCCGGTCGAACCGGTTTTATCTCTCTTGGAGATGATGATTTTGTAAAGGGTGTACAGGATGGAGTAATCATCGCCGGAGTAAATGGAGCATGGAATGCCGGTAAGATTGAAGCGGCATGGGGAGATGATTATGGTGCGGTTAAGCTTCCGACTTATACACTGGATAAAAATCAGGTTCAGATGTACAGCTTTGCCGGTTATAAGCTTATAGGTGTAAGCGCATATACCAAATATCCTGAATGGAGTATGAAACTTGCCGAATATATTACAAATGAAGAAAACCAGATTAAACGTTTTGAAGAGATAGGAGAGTGTCCTGTAAATGTAAAAGCCGCAGAATCAGATGAGGTAATGAAAGCACCTGCTATCGCTGCATTTGCGGAACAGGCGGAATACAGCGATGTACAAAGAGTGGCAAGTCCTTTCTGGGATGCTGCGGGAAAATTTGGTATAACCATCGCAGGTCAGAATAGTGGTAATCGTGATTTACAGGAACTGCTTGATGAGATGGTCGAAGCAGCTACAAAAACAGTAGAAGAGTAAAAATTTTAGAACATTTTTACAATCATATTAAAATAACTACTCATGTAAAAGATTTTAACAGTATGGAGTAAGGTATGGCAAATCAATCAAAGCATGAAAAACAAAAGAATTTGAATAATAAGAGAAAACTACCCATCAGAGTTTTAACATTGACAATAATGATTGCCGTAGCCGGGTTAACAGGGCTTATCTTTCTTAGCTATAATATGGACAGGATAGCGAGGACGTATAAAAATGTAGTAGAGCTTGATTATATTAACCTTGAGTATATGACCTCCATCAGTCAGAAATTCTATCAGCACCAGTCGTTTGTATTTCAGTATGTATCGGTTCTTGACGATGAGGCAAGGCGCAGCCTGCTTGAGGATGAGGCAGATAAAATTCAGGAAGAAATAATAAACGAAGAAAAAACATTTAGTGATAATGTTATCGGAACAGTCTATGAATCCGGTTATCATTCTATTTATTCAGGATTAAACGGATATTTTAAGAATGTGGAATATATATTTGAATTTGCCGGTGTCGGTGACTTTGGCACTGCTGAATATTATATGAACAGTATTCTGATTTATAATATCCAGGAGGTAAAAGACAGTGTGGATTTACTTGATGTATTAATTACTGATGATGTAAATATGATTCAACAGGAGATGTCCAACCGTATGGAAATTTCAAGGACAATCTCTATTGTGATTATCATATTCCTTACTGTATCGACAGCTATAGGTCTTTCATGGTGTGTTAAGATTTCAAGAGAAATAGCCAATATTGATCCGCTTACGCAGGTTAATAATATAGAGAAGTTCCAAAGTGATATGGAGAGATTGCATAAAAAAGGAAGACTTAAGGAGTATATATGCGTATGCGTTAATATCAAAGATTTTACGCTAATCAACCAACAGATGGGTTCTGCGACGGGAGATATGGTGTTAAGAAATTATGCGGCAATGATTGAACAGTTCCTGCAAAAAGATGAAAAGATTGCCAGAATCGGTGGCGACCAATTTATCTTGCTTGTAAGAGATGAGCGTATCGAAGGCTTTGAGGATTTTATTGATAAAATACCGGTAACAGTAGAGAAAGACTTACGTACAACTATTCTGCAACTTGAGAGCAGATGTGGGTTATATGACATCAAGGATGGTGTAACTGTTGGCGATATCGTTGATTCAGCGCATCTTGCACTTAGTCAGACTAAGCAAAAATCTTTAGACAGAGTATGGTTTGAGGAAAGTATGCTTGAGCAGGCATATGACAGAAAGACACTTTTGACAGAATATAAGAATGGTATTAAAGACAAAGAGTTTGTGGTATACTATCAGCCTAAGGTTAATATCTTATCAAATACATTATGCGGATGTGAGGCTCTTGTAAGATGGCAGAAGGATAGTAAAATAGTTCCGCCGTATATGTTTATACCGGCACTTGAAGAAGAGGGTAGGATTACCGAGCTTGATTTCTATGTATTTGAACAGATGTGCAAAGATATTCGTGCATGGCTTGATAGTGGCATAACTCCTGTCAGAGTTTCATCTAATTTTTCCAAATTACATCTTAGAAATACAGAATTTGCAGATAATATTTTAGAGATAGTTGAACGATATGACATAGAAAGTAAATATATTGAGATAGAACTTACGGAATCATCGGGATATGAGGATTTTGATGCGTTTATAAAATTTGTAAACAGAATGAAAGAGAGAGGAATTTTCGTATCAATAGACGATTTTGGAACAGGATTTTCTTCACTTTCACTTCTTAAACAATTGGATGTGGATGTGATAAAGATTGATAAGTCGTTTATCGACGGAGTATGTGTCGGTGATGAGGCTAATGAGAGCCTTGTGAAAAATATAATATATATGATAAAGGACTTAAATCGTCATGTTATATGTGAGGGAGTTGAAACCGCCGAACAGGCTGATTTCTTAAGAAAACAAAATTGTCATATGGTTCAGGGATATCTTTTCGATAAACCTTTGCCACATGATGTATTCGAGAAGAGATTAAAGAAACCAAAATATGAAAAGGGATAAAATATGGACATTATATCAGTTTTACAATTATTAGGAGGAGTAGGACTTTTCTTATACGGAATGAGCCTTATGACAGCATCTTTGGAAAATCTTGCGGGCTCAGGACTTAAGACAGTTCTTGAGAAGCTTACCACGAGTAAAAAGAAAGGAATCGGACAGATAAAGGGCTGGACCTTCGGAATAGGTGTCACAGCGATTATACAGAGCTCAGCAGCAGTTACCATCATGCTCAGTGGTTTTGTAAATGCGGGAATAATGAAATTAGAACAGGCACTTCCGGTTGTATTTGGCTCAAACGTTGGTAGTACTGTTACGGCACAAATACTTCGATTAGGTGATTTAGGTTCGGATACTCTCATATTACGCCTTTTAAAACCTTCATCTTTTGCGTCAATACTGCTTGCAATAGGAGCGTTTATGTTCATATTTATCAAGAAGAAAAAGACAAAGGATGTAGCAAGTATTCTCGTGGGGCTTGGAATGTTATTCTTCGGTATGACTGTTATGGAGCAGATATTTGAACCGCTTAGAGAGTCAGAAAAATTCCGGTCATTCTTCACGTCGTTTGAGAATCCGTTACTCGGACTTTTAGTCGGACTTATAATTACGGCGATTATTCAAAGCTCAAATGCGGCGGTAGGTATATTGCAGGCACTTTCAGCTACAGGTAGTATCACATATGCTATCACTGTTCCTATAGTAATAGGTATCAACTTAGGTAAGTGTATGCCGATAGTGCTTGGTATGCTTGGCTCAAATAAAAAGGCTAAGAAGGTAAACATAAGTTATCTGTTTTTTAATATATTCGGTGCGGTATTCTTCATGCTGATTATATATTTATTCTATTATACAGTTGGTATAGCCGGTTTTGAAAATGTGGTAAATAGAGGAAATATCGCAAATGTTCATCTTGCATTTAATACTTTGACAAGTATAATTCTTCTTATCTTCAATGACAAGGTGGCAGCCTTATGCGATAAAATGGTGGGTGAAGATAATACCAGGGAACAGGATGAAGAGCTTGCAAAGCTGGATGATATGCTGCTTAATACGCCTAATGTTGCGCTTGAGCAGTGCAAGAATCTGATAACTAAAATGGGTGAAGCTATCCTTGAAAACTACAAGATGGCATCAAAGATGATATATGAATATGACACATCAAAGTTTCCTAAGATGGAAGAAAATGAATCGTTCATTGACCGATGTGAGACAGCTCTATCTGCATATGTTGTAAGGATTGATAGAAAAAGGCTTACAACGAGTGACAAGCTTGCAGTGTCTGAGATACTTAATTCTATAAGTGACTTTGAGCGAATGGGCGACTATTGTATGAATATTGCATACGTGGCACAGGATAAGAACGAGAAGAATATACATTTTTCTCCATATGGTCACAGGGAGATAGATACCATAGTTTCGGCGGTCGAATACACCATGGACAACATATTCAGTGCATTTAAAAATGATGATGCAGCATTAGCTGAGAGAGTTGAGCCTCTGTCAGAAACCATAGATAGTTTAAAAGAGCTTATTAAATCACGTCATGTCGAAAGACTTCAAGCCGGAGAATGCAGTATTGAAGGAGGCGTAACATTATTTGATCTTATTAACAGTTTTGAACGTATCGCCTCGCATGCTGCCAATGTGGCGCTTCACATCATAAAAAGAGTCAAAGGTGACCGAAGCTTTGATGAAATGCACGGACATGCAAATGATATATTCAGCGAGGAGTACAAGGCGCTCTATCATTACTATGAATCTATGTATGTTGAGCCGATATTAAAGCCTCTTACGGATGAGGAGCTTGCTGTACTGATAGCTGACAGAAATAAACGTGATGCAGCAAGTAAGTCTGTTGATGAGCCGCTTAATGAGATTGATGAGAAGCAGAAGAAGCAGGAAAAAGTCTCCGGTAAATCGGAGAAAAAACAGGATAAATCAGATAAAAATAGTGATAAGACGGATAAGAATGCTGATAAGCAGAGTAAGTCCGATAAGAAATCTGACAAAGTCGACAGTAACATTGATAAGACTCAAAAAATTGATACTAAACCTGAGCATAATAATAAAAATGCAAGTCATCAGACTAAGAAAAATAATAACAATAACAGCAAAAAAACTTCAAGAAAAAAACGTAAGAATGATAAGAAAAAATAAGGGAGATATGCCTGTATTGCGGTTCCATGACCGACCTTAATACGGCAAAGGCTGATATGGAATATCCGGTATCGGAGTGAAAAGATTAAATGGTAGCAATTACAATTAGAAAATTCAAAAATTTAATAATTTATATTTTTCTCATAGCTGTTATTTTTTCAATTCAGGGTATGGGAATGGATGATTATACTTTATTTTCCGAGCATGAAGAAAAAAGCAGTATCACCAGTCAGGTTATAGAAGTAAGTGACCATCTGCAGACAGTGCATGCCGAAAAGAATACTTCTGTGTCCGAATTAATTAGAGAATATAAGAATAATAAGCGTTCCGGTTTCTTTAATAAAAGAAATATAATTTTGCTTGTTATCCTGACATTTTTGTTGGGATGCTTTCATACGTTTTTGGGTTCGCATGGATTATACCGTGAAAAATTCAATCGTTTCAGGGCATTTATCATTGCCTATATTCACGACATTGACGGAAGAAAACGCCTTTCACAGAGTTGATGGAAGAGCGTTTGAAACAATTAAATAATTAATATGATAGCTGACGGTTTTTCATCAGCTCCTTTTTGCGTACTTATTTTTAGAATTTATAAAGAATTTTAAATGAAAAAATTTGTGATATTAAAAAGGAGATTATTTGTTATGAAAAATTTTTTGGTTTGGCTTGTGGTTATTTTAGGTGGAGGCTTCAGTCTCATATTATGCCTTTATATATTGCTTTCACTGGTGGCTATGATTATTTATAAGATATACAGAAAAATCAGGTATCATGCCTCTTTATATGATTAAATCAAGTGTAATTTTAGAAGATATTGATTATTGGAATACATAGTTAATAAATAGAAAATACATATAGAATTTATTTTTGGGAGGATATGATAATGAATTTTATGAACATTATGGTGATTATTTTTACCGTAATAGCTGTCGGTGCGGGGTTAATAGGGTATATATATGAGAATCGCGGAGCAAATAAGAATTTAAAGGATGATGATAAAGAAGAAAAAGACCGAAAGGAAAAAGACAAAGAATAAAAAGAAGAATAGAAGAATATTCTGATAAGCTTAAAAATGAGAAAATTGAAGTAAAAAAAAAGCTTAAAGTTAATTAGGTTAATGGAGTAAAGATAATTATGATATTTTTAAACATTTTATTATTAGTAATAGGATTTGTTCTGCTTATAAAGGGTGCGGATTTATTTGTGGACGGAAGTGCTGCTTTGGCGAAGAACTTTAAGGTTCCCGGGCTTATAGTAGGGCTTACTATAGTTGCACTCGGAACCAGTGCGCCGGAGCTTGCGGTAAGTACCTCGGCGGCAATTCAAGGCTCAAATGAAATTGCTTTAAGCAACGTGGTTGGTTCCAACATATTTAATCTGCTGTGCGTCCTTGGAGTGTGCGCAATTATACATTCCGTACCGGTTGATAACGGTATAATAAAAAGAGATTTTCCGGTTTCCATACAGGCAACTGTTTTCGTGCTTGCTATGACCTGCGGAAAAGCTATAATTTCCGGTGGAGTATCTGACCACAGTATGGATGAAAATGTGGGTGAGGTCGGAAGAATCACAGGAATTATAATTATAGCATTGTTTGTGGTTTATATTATATATCTTATAGCGGATGCAAGAAAAAATCCCGAGAAAGAGGAAGATGTGGCAAACAAGCCTATACTAAAATGTGCCATACTTATCCTTATCGGACTTGCGATGATAATAGGCGGAGGTCAGGCTGTTGTTTACAGTGCAAAATACATCGCAAGGGCAGCGGGCATGACCGAAACTCTTATCGGACTTACCATAGTTGCAGTCGGAACATCACTTCCTGAACTTGTTACCTCTATCGTGGCAGCAAGAAAGGGCGAAACAGGTCTTGCAATCGGAAATGCGGTAGGCTCAAATATATTTAATCTTTTACTTATACTTGGCGTATCTGCAGTTATACATCCTGTTGCGGTAAATCTTGCTTCTTTGTATGATATGATTGTGTTGATTGCAATCAGCATAATTACGTATATTTTTGCCATTACGAAGAGAGATATTAACAGGTTTGAGGGGACCCTGATGGTGCTTATATATGTTGCGGATGTAGTATTTGCGGTTAAGAGGTGAGAGAATTGCGGAGCAATAAGCTTTGACCCAAATATAAGACAGGTATTAGAGGGACATTAGTTTAATGAAAGGCTCTCACATTGATGATTTAGTTGTCAATGTGAGGGCATTTTTTGTTATATAAATCATAGATTAGGGGAAAATAGTAAGATAGCTGTTTTTATTGGTTCATATTCAAAATGAATTTGTCTCGTATATAAGACAAAAATAGCTTATTATTGTCTTGCATACAAGACAAAAATGTTATATTATTGTCTTGCATACAAGACAAAAATGGCATATAATGGTTTTAATAAAGGGAGGAATCACTATGAACAGAGATCTATTAAAGCAAATAATGATTGACCAAAAAGAAATGTATCTTAATAATCCTATCGTCCACAGAGATTATAACCTTGAAGATAATGTTAATTATTGCTTTGTTGGAATCAGGCGTACAGGTAAATCATATATGATGTATCAGCAGATCAAAAACCTGATGGATAAAGGAGTATCTATTAATCACATAGTGTATGTTAATTTTGAAGATGAACGTTTATTAGAATTGAATGCAGACGAGCTAAATTCAATTCTTGAAATAGGACTCGAGATTGCGGGTTCAGAAATAAAACCATATCTGTTTTTTGATGAAATTCAAAATATATATGGGTGGGAGAAGTTCGTACGTCGTCTTGCTGATATGAAATATAGGATAAACATTACAGGAAGCAATAGTAAAATGTTGAGTAGTGAAATTGCATCAACGCTTGGTGGACGATTTATGATTGTAAAGATATTTCCATATTCGTTTCAGGAATATATTAATGCCGGAAATTTAACTATTGATCATACTAATGTAATTAGTACAAAGGATAGAGCAGTAATTATGAACTTATATAATCAATATGTTGAATTTGGAGCATTTCCCGAATTGGTTGATATAAGAAATAAACGCGATTATTTGAACAGTATTTACCAGACAATCTATCTTGGAGATATTATTACAAGGAATAAAATAACAAATGATTTTGCAATACGATTAATATTAAAGAAGGTTGCAGAGTCTATAATGAAACCATTATCATACAACAGGCTTGTAAATATTTTGAAAAGCACGGGAGCAGCAATAGGAAAACAGACTGTTATAAATTATATGGGATTTATAGTTGAATCATATATACTTTTCACAATACAAAATTATGCTGCAAAACTTGTTGAGAAGGAAACTGCACCTAAATATTATTTTATGGATACAGGTTTGCTTGGACTTTTTCTTATTGATGGCAAAACTGCACAGCTTGAAAATCTGGTAGCCATTGAACTGATTAGAAGATATGGCAATGAAAATGTATTTTATTTTGAGAAAAATGTTGAAATCGATTTCTATATACCTGATGAAAAACTTGCAATTCAGGTTAGTTATAGCATATTAGATAATATTGATACAATGGATAGGGAAGTAAATGCTTTTAAGAAGCTTTATAATTATATGCCTGATACAAAATGTATGATTATTACTAATAGTGAGGAATCTGAATTTGAAGTTGATGGAATAAAAATACCAGTAGTGCCTGTGTGGAAGTGGCTGCTTGACAATTGATAAGTTGAGGAAAAATATAGATTGGCATATATTGAATTAAATAAAATTAAAGAATCATCAGAATGGAGTGTTTCGCAAAGATATTTGGATTTACTGGAAAAGTTTTGGTGGACATATGCTAACTAGTTATATGAATATATAGTTAATGGAAAAATCAATAGGAGGACACAAATGACAACCCGAGAAGAAGCATTAGAATTCGGCCTTTCATTTCCGAATACATATCAGGACGCACCTTTTCATGACACCAACTGGCAGCTGGTACGTGTGAAAAAGAGTAAAAAAGCATTTCTTTGGACTTATGAAAGAGACGGATATATAAATCTTAATGTAAAGGTAGACCCGGAGTGGAGAGAGTTTTGGAGAAAGGCTTTTAAGTCGGTTATACCGGGATGGCATCAGAACAAGGAGCATTGGAATACGATTATTTTAGATGGCAGTATACCCGAGGATGATATAAAGAGGATGATATCCGAAAGTTATGATATAGTCACGGACAGTCCCACAAGACGAATATATGAGGCGGTTAAGAAGATTCCCAAGGGGAAAGTTGCAACCTACGCAAAGGTCGCCGAGATGGCAGGAAATCCGAAGATGTGTCGTGCTGTGGGAAATGCTCTTCATAAAAATCCTTATCCGGATGAGATACCTTGTTACAGAGTGGTAAACTCAAAGGGAGAGCTGTCGGGAGAGTTTGCCTTTGGCGGTCCGGGCAGGCAGCAGGTATTGCTTGAGGCAGATGGAATTAAGGTAGTGAATGGTCGGGTAGACCTTGAGAAGTATGGGATATAATTATGAGATTTTACTTTGCACCCCTTGAGGGAATTACAAGATATATATTCAGAAATGCATATGAAAAATATTACGGTGGTATCGACAAATATTTTGCACCGTTTATATCACCTACAGATAATTGTTTTCTGACACCAAAGAATATAAGAGAACTATGTCCTGAACATAATCAGGGCATAAACCTTGTGCCACAGATACTTACCAATAATTCTGTGGCTTTTATTGGTGCGGCAAAGGAATTATCTGATATGGGATACAAGGAGCTTAATCTTAATCTGGGCTGTCCGTCAGGTACGGTATGTGCCAAGAAAAAGGGTGCGGGTTTTTTGACGGAATGGTATGAGATGGAGCAGCTCTTTGATTCCATATATGAATGGGCCGATTCGAATAATATGAAGATATCTGTAAAGACAAGACTCGGAAGATATGCTCCTGAGGAGTTTTATGATATACTTGAAATCTATAACAGGTATCCGATATCAGAACTTATCATACATCCGAGGATTGAAAAAGACTATTATAAAGGCAGACCGAGGATGGAATTTTATGAGTATGCGGTGGAGCATAGCAAGAATCCGATAGTTTATAACGGAAATCTGTTCAGCGTGGAACAAATCAGGGATTATGAATTAAAATATTTGGCAGGACGTGGAGAAAATGAATTGACAGAAATAACAGAGACTAATTCTTTGAGTGAGAAAGAAAAGATAATGGCAAATTATTCTTTTTCAGTAACGGATACGGTTATGCTTGGCAGAGGACTTCTTTATAATCCTGAACTTTTAGAACAGTACAACATGGAAAGTAACAGAAACGGTAAAATTAATAACGTTAAAGTAGATTCTGTTCACGAATTTCAAGATTTTAATTTCAAGCGTTTCTGGAACTTCCATGATGAAATCTATCATAATTATCAGGAGATAATGTCACCGGATAAAAATGTGCTTTTTCATATGAAGGAGTTGTGGACATATTGGAAGGAACTTTATCCTGACGATGAAAGGGCGATTAAGAATATTCTCAAGAGTAAGAATTACGGAGAGTATGAAGCATCAATCGGAATTATAAGGCAGGTATAATATGACAATTAACAGGCAGCAATACGAAGAAAAACTAAATAAATGTTTTGTACCCGATGTATCAGGGGATGATGTAATCCCTAAAAAAGCTGTGCTTGGAAACCAAAAGGTTGACATAATTTTAATTCCGTATGGAACAAAATGTGTGGAGGACTGGGCTTTTGCACACTGCACACATCTAAAAGAGATATGGCTTCCTGATACAATAATGGTATTTGGGAGAGATGTTTTTCTGGATGATAAAGCCCTTGAGAGGGTAGTTGTATTTTCAAAAAAAGAAGAAAAACCTAATGGTGACAAAAAAGAGGATGATTATTATGTATATGATGATGTTGCAGAACTTTTAGCTATAGCTGTTAAATGCTTTGAAAAAAGTGATACATATAATTTTTCAAATCTTTCAAGTGCCGAATGGTTCGAATGGTATGACGCTAACCTGACAGACTATATTGAGAAATCAGATGAAGATGGCTTTAATCCTTTTTTGGCAGGCGGGGAAGAGGACTATGAAGATCCGGAGAATGACATAGAATATTATTCAAGAAAACAGCGTGAGAAAAAATGTGGGGCTATATTTGAGCGCTTGAAGGTGTATGACAGACTATCATCTCAGAGCGAAAAAAATATATCCGCATACACAACTTATTTAAAATCAAACAAAGAAGAAGCCTTACAATTTATCCTCGACAAAAAGCAGGAAAGCTATGATTATTTTAAGATTTACGCAGAGCATGAGTTTATAGAAGAAAAAGACATACCTATGCTGCTTGATAGATTTTCCGATGAGGATTATGTGGAGTGTAAGGTATATCTGCTTAAATATAAGGAGCGACATTTCAATAATATTAATGTGTGGGATATGTTTGAGTTATAAATAAAAGGATAAACTGATTAAGAAGGTACTTTATTAACCTTATAAGAATAAAATACTTGTAGTGTCCATAGGTGGACATGATATACTTAGAATCATAATTTTTACATTATTTGGCAAAATATAGGTATTATGAATTAAAAGTGTGGGGGTAGCTTAAAGATGAAAAAAATATTTAACAAAAGTGTTACCATATTTATGGTAGCTGCTTTGGTGATTTCGCTTTCTGCCGTATTTGTATTGCAGACAGTTCTAACCAAAAGCAGGAATAAAACGCAGAGCAAGGATAAACTTGAGCAGGTCAAGGAAAAACTAAAGAGTAACGATGAAGAGATTGATCGTCTGACTACGAATCTCGGAGAGAATAATCTGGCTAAGTCAAGAGCATTTGCAGATATTCTCGCAGCCAATCCGAGTATTCTTGAAAATGATGATAATCTGGATGAAATCTGTGAGAGACTTATGGTTAATGAGCTTCATATCATAGATGAAAACGGAATCATTACCAATTCGACCGTAGATGCATATATTGGATTTGATATGGGAAGCGGTGAACAGTCTGCTGCGTTTCTGGTTATTATAGACGATCCGAGCATTGAGATTGTTCAGGAGCCGCAGAAAAATGCTGCTGAGGGAATTGTTGTTCAGTACATAGGTGTTGCCAGAAAGGACGCAGTGGGTGTAGTTCAGGTAGGTATTCAGCCTGAGATTCTCGAAGATACTCTTGAACAGACTGCTATAGATGTAGTGCTCAGAGATATAGATTTCGGAAATAACGGATACATATTTGCCATAGATAAAGAAACCGGAGAAGTACTTGCACATCCGAAAGCATCTTATATCGGGCAGGATGTTACTGCTATCGGACTTTCAAAGGATATAAAGGAAGGCAGCGGCAAGGCTAAGATAGATGGACAAAGAGGATACTATTATATTGAAGAGTACGAAGGTATGATGATTGGAACATTTCTTCCTTCAAGCGAATACTATAAAGAACGTACAAGTCAGATGATAGTACTCTCCATCACACTTATCGTAATTTTTATAATATTGATATATATTATAGGACGTCTGGTTGATGAACAGATTATAAGCGGAATCCAGCGAATCAATGATTCCATGAAGCAGATTGCAGGAGGAAACTTAGGCGTATCGGTAGATGAAAGCAGAAGTCCGGAATTCGCAGAGCTCTCTGAAAGTATTAATACAATGACCGCAAATATCAGGAATACGATAAGTCACAATGAAGAACTGATAGAGCAGCAAAAGTCGGATATGGAAAATAATATTGAGCTTATTGAGAACATCAAATCAGCCTGTCGCAATTTGAATGGTGTATCAAACGATACTATGCAGGGGGCATACTCTATTGAGGAAGGAACAAATAAGCAGAAGGCCTCCATACTTGAACTTGAAAAATATCTCCACAAGCTGGAAGCAGAGCTTAAGAACAGTTCAAATCAGACGGTTAAGGTTACCGATACAACTGAGGCGGCAGTCAATGAAATAAATAAAACACGTGAACAACTTGCTGAGCTTACAGGCTCTATTGATGAAATAAGTGATATTTCACTTCAGATTGAACAGATTATAGATAATATCAACTCTATAGCCAATCAGACAAATCTCCTTTCACTCAATGCTTCTATAGAGGCAGCCAGAGCCGGAGATGCAGGACGAGGCTTTACTGTTGTCGCATCACAGGTAGGAGAGCTTGCTGCACTTTCATCTAAGGCGGCACAGGAAACCAGCGACCTTATCCGGAGCACGGTATCAGCCGTTAAGAAGGGTAAGATGATTGCCGGAAGCACTGCTGAAGAATTTGAAAATGTGGTTGGAATCATAAAGCAGGTTGATGATGGTGTAGATGAGATAGCAGAGATGGTTCGCGAAAATGTATTTACTTTATCGGAAACCATAAATGAGATAGAAAAGATAGAATCAGTAGTTGATGAAAATGTATCAATTGCTCAGGACAGTAAACAGATTTCGGAAAACATGACTGATGTTACCGGACAATTGATGAAGCTTGTAAATTAAGTTAATACCCCATATTAATACATGTACCGGTATTCGGGCGATGGACGCATAGTTTGACGTTTGGATACCGGTACACTTTTTTTAAGGTTCATTTAAGGTAAGTGTTGTATGTTATAAGCACAATACAATAAATTTATTTTAAAGGAGGTATGTATATGCTTATGACATCAAAATGCAAAAAAACATTTTTAACTGTAGCGATAGCTTTAATTTTAACACTCACATCTTTTTCATATGCAGGATTAGGTGTGATAGAAAGCTATGCGGCAGACAACACATTTACATTTTCAGACAGTGGAATAACCACATCAACAACAGGAGACGGATATTCCATAGACGGTACCACCCTTACAATTACTGCGTCCGGCACATATAAAATAACCGGCTCATGTAATGAAGGACAAGTGGAAGTTAATAAGGGAGTAACGGATGTAACACTCATTTTAAATAATCTTTCTCTTACTTGTTCAACATCGGCTCCGATTGTTATAAAGAAAGAGTGCAGTGTAACCATCAATGTAGAAGGAACAAACACTCTTACGGATGCAGAAAATCCTGATAATGAGGATAGCACCGATACGGATGTTGCAGATGCATTTGAAGGTGCTGCAATAAAAGTAAAAAGTAATTCATCACTTATACTGACAGGAAGCGGTACTCTTAATGTGGATGGTTCGGTATGTAAAAACGGAATTAAAGGAGCCGAAAGTGCTGCTATTACCATTGAAAGCGGAACCTACAATGTATCTGCGGCAAATAACAGCATAGCTTCTGACGGAAGTCTTATCATAAACGGCGGTACAATAAATGTAACAAGCGGTAATGACGGTCTTAAATCAAAGCCTGATGAGGATGACACAACCAGTGCCGGAACAGTTACCATAAATGGCGGAACAATTACAATAGATGTTGATGGTGAAGGTATAGAAGGCGAAACAGTTAATATTAACGGTGGCACAATAAATATCAAAGCAGCAGATGATGGAATAAATGCCGCAACAGAAAGATCTGTAACTGATTTATCAATAAATATTACCGGAGGAAGCCTGTATGTAGATTCTGACTGTGACGGTCTTGATTCAAACGGTACCATAAATGTATCAGGTGGCACAACAAATGTATTTAGCTCAACACAAAATGACAACTGTGCAATAGATTATGGTGATAACAGTACTTGGACAATAACCGGCGGAATTATAATTGGAGTAGGTACATCTGGCATGGCTACAACTCCTACAAGCGGAACCTATGTTGCATTTGGTTCATCCGGAATGGGTGTTATGGGCGGTATGCCTGCATCCTCATCCGCTGTATCCATTTCAGCCGGTAACTCGATCGTTATTAAGGATTCCTCAGGAAATACCATTTACAGCGTAACTGCTGTAAAGAACGCAAATCATGTTGTTTTTTCGTCACCTGATATTACCTCGGGTGAAAGCTACTCATTATATATAAATGATTCATTGGTTACTTCATCAACTGCCACAACAGGCAATGGAAGTAATGGACAGCCAAGCGGCAATATGCAACCTGGAGCAAACGGACAGCCAAGCGGCAATATGCAACCTGGAGCAAACGGACAGCCAAGCGGCAATATGCAGCCTGGAGCAAACGGACAGCCAAGCGGCAATATGCAGCAACCGTCAGAAAAAACTACAACAGATACTACAGATAATGATGGTTCGACATCTGCAAGTACATCATCTGATTCAGACATACAAACTTCAGATTATGTATCCATGTATCGTATGTACAATCCTAATTCAGGCGAGCATTTCTATACTTCAAATGAAACAGAAAGAAATAATCTTATAAATGCGGGTTGGAGATATGAGGGAGTTGCATGGAATGCACCAAAAACTTCAGATACCCCTGTCTACAGATTATATAATCCAAATGCAGGAGATCATCATTATACTACAAGCATATCAGAAAGGGACTATCTGGTAGAATTAGGATGGAAATACGAAGGTATAGGCTGGTATTCGGATTCTGATGACGGACAACAGTTATATCGTCTGTATAATCCGAATGCAATTGCGGGTGCACATCACTATACCACAAGTGAAGAAGAGAGAGATAAGTTAATTAGCTTAGGATGGCGTTATGAAGGCATTGCATGGTATGGGGGAAATTAATTATAAGTTAAGATAATATCTTATATTAATATATGTACCGGTATTCGGTCGCTGGACGTATAATACGGCGTTTGAATACCGGTACATTCTTCATTTGTATAGTTGCATTTGGATTATTTTGGTAGTATAATTACTATAACTATATTTGTTAATGTATCAGTTTGGCTTAAGCACTTTTAAGGAGTGGTATTTATGATAAGTCCATACGGAATGAGTAATAATTATACAATACCTATATCGAATGTCGGCAGAGTTACACCGATTAATACTGACAATACTACTCGTAGTGCGTCGAAGGTTCAGCCTACCGAATGTCAGACGTGTAAGGAAAGAAGATATCAGGATGGATCTGATGAGATGGTTTCCTTTAAGTCTCCCGGCAGAATCAGACCGGAGGAGTCTTATGCGAAGGTTATGTCTCATGAGCAGGAGCATGTTGCGAATGCCATAGCAGAGGGCAATGAAGATAATAAGGAATTAGTATCTGTATCTGTTTCACTTAAGACTGCTATCTGTCCTGAATGTGGAAGGGCTTATATCGCCGGTGGCAATACAAAAACATTGATGAAAACTACATATTCCGATGATAAATACGGCAAAAATCAAAAGGCTTTTGAGGCTGAGGCTACGAAAGGCAATCGAATTGATTTTGCTGTTTAGAAAAATGTTGTAATTTATATTGAAAGATTTGAATTAAATGGTTATAATACCTTAGGTATTTGGGAAAAATACAGCAGGTTCATTAGTTTTAATGAATGTGCTGTAATATTTTTTAGCTTTTGTACACGAGGTTAGATATGGCTAAGAAGAGTAAAAAAGATGGATTTATGGTACAAGCGGCAATTCTTGCTGCAGCAGGATTTTTGTCGAGAATTATCGGATTATTATATGCTGTACCCCTTTATCAGATAATCGGAGAAGAGGGAAACGGATACTATGCTACAGCTTATGATATCTATTTTATGATACTCCTTATATCTACCTACAGTATACCGACTGCCGTATCTAAAGTTATTTCTCAACGACTTGCGGTAGAAGAGTACAAAAATGCAAATAAGCTTTTCAAATGTTCACTTATATATGTTCTTGTTGTTGGAAGCTTTACAGCTGCAATTACATTTATATTTGCACCTTCTCTGGTAGTTGACCAGTCAGTGCTTTGCCTTAGAATTATGGCACCTACAATCTTTTTCTCAGGATTACTCTCGGTATTCAGAGGTTATATGCAGGCACACAATACTATGGTGCCGACAGCAGTATCACAGATTATAGAACAGATTATGAATGCAGTTGTAAGCGTTGCCGCTGCATATATATTCACTATGCCTTTCAGGGGCGGTGTGGATGAAAGCAAGATTGCAGTACATGGTGCAGCCGGAAGTGCACTTGGTACATTTGCCGGAGTTATAGCGGGTCTTATATTCATTCTTTTCGTATATATGCGCAGACGTTCAACGATAGTTGAAAAGGTAAGCTCTGATAAGAATCCTCATGAAGAAAGTTACAGAGATTTGTTTAAGGTAATATTTCTTATGGTAACACCGGTAATATTATCAACCTTCATATATAATGTAAGTACGACTTTTGATATGAAGATTTATTGGAGCGCAATAGCACATAAAAGTATATCGACCAGCGACGCTTCAAGGACATACGGTATATATTCAAGGCAGTTTCTTGTACTTATAAATCTGCCTATAGCCATAGCTTCTGCCGTATCCTCAGCACTTATACCGGGTATATCGGGTGCTTACAGCAAGGGCGATATAGAGGATGTCAATTCAAGACTCAATAAAGCTGTAAGGACGACAATGCTGATAATGATACCATCTGCTATAGGTATGGCGGTGCTTGCCAATCCGATTATGCAGCTTTTGTTCTCGGGAACTGATGCGAGGGCAGGATATGCACTTGCCGGCGGTTGCATCTCAATAGTATTTTATGCACTTTCAACGGTTACAAACGGTGTACTTCAGGCGATAGGTAAGGTGTCGGAGCCGGTTAAAAATGCAGCAATAACACTTGTGATTCATTTGGCATTTGTAATATTAGGGCTTAATGTGCTTGAGGCTTCATATAGTCTTGCAATACTCGTTGCCGGTTCGGTGGTTTATTCATTCTTTATGGTTATATTTAATGCACGTTCGATAAAGAAGCATCTTGGGTATAAGACAGATTCGGACAAGGTGTTCTTAAGGCCGGCCATATCGGCGGCTGTTATGGGTGTGGTTGCTTACTGTACGTATCGCTTGGTATATCATTTATGTATTGTCAGGCTGGTTGACAGGACAGCGGTTTCAAATGTTGTGGCATTGCTTGTATCCATAGCATTGGCGGTGATTGTGTACGCAGTGTTAATCCTTAGAATTGGCGGATATACCGAGGAAGAACTTTTGGATATACCTAAAGGTGCGGTTATCGTAAGAGTGGCAAAGAAGCTTAGACTGATGAAACCATAGGTAAAAACTATAAGACATAATAAGATAAATATATTTTTCAAAGAGGTGAATGTAATGTACTATGTTCCTGACGGCACTCAAAAATGTGGTTATTATGAGTGCCCAAAATGCGGGGAAAGATTTTTGGATATTGAAACATCAGATATAATTCCATGCCCATACTGTGAGATGGATATAGATCCGGAGGTTGGACCTGATGAGGATATAAATGAACAAAAATCAAATGCAAAGTTAATTAAGGTTGTGGAAGGTGAAGAGGTTGAGAAGATGGATGCGCTTCTTTCACTTGCCATAACAGGTGGGAATTATGAGTGGATTTAAAATTACATTTAACGGAGGTAGATAAAATGAAAAGGATATTAACAATACAGGATATTTCATGTCTTGGAAGGTGCTCGCTTACTGTTGCACTTCCTATAATTTCTGCCATGGGAGTTGAAACATGTATTATTCCGACAGCGGTATTATCGACGCATACCATGTTCAGTAATTTTACGTTTAAGGATTTGCAGGATCAGATAGAGCCGATTACTGACCATTGGGTAAATGAGAAGATTACCTATGATGCAATCTATACAGGGTATCTTGGTTCGATAGAGCAGATAGATATTGTGGCTCATATATTCGAGAAGTTTAAGACAGATGAAAACCTGATAATAGTTGATCCGGCTATGGCTGATAACGGAAAATTATATCCTGCATTTAACGAGGAATTTGCTAAGAAAATGGGACAGCTGTGCGGAAAAGCAGATATCATAGTTCCTAACTTAACCGAGGCGGCATTTATGACCGGAAAAGAATACAGAACTACTCAGGATGAGGCATATATAAAGGATATGCTTCTTGCACTCTCCGAGCTTGGAGCACCTATAAGTGTTCTTACCGGTGTTATGCTTGAAGAGGGTAAAATAGGTGTCATGGGTTATGACAGCAGAACTAAGGAATTTTTCCATTATTACAATACGTTATATCCGTTGTTCTCACATGGTACCGGAGATGTATTTGCAAGTACCTGCGTAGGAGCACTTATGAATGATAAGAGCGTCCCTGAGAGCTTTGCTGTAGCAGTAGATTACACCGGAGAGACGATACGTGCAACTATAGACGATCCTACCAAGAAAGATTACGGGGTGAGCTTCGAGCTTGCAATACCATATCTTATAGATAGATTGAAGGTTAATAAACTTAGTTAATATTACAGATAATTGCGAAATCTAAATATATGTAATGCGATTGTGTATATTGATAGTTTCAACGCAAACACGCTCTCGCTCAACTTTCGACGTAGCGGTACTAAGCTCATTGTACATAAATGTCCAAATCGCTAAGTACCGACGTCTGCAAATGGTTTGCTTATGAAACTATCAATATGCACAATCTGCATAATCTTAATATAATATATGATTTCGCAATTATCGAAAATAAGGAGATAAGATGAAGTTAGTATCATGGAATGTAAATGGCTTGCGTGCGGTTATGTCCAAGAATTTTATGGAGGAATTTGACAAGCTGGATGCAGATATCTTCTGCTTACAGGAGACAAAGCTGCAGGAAGGACAGATAGAGTGGAGCAAGGACGGATATTATGATTATTGGAACTATGCCGATAAGAAGGGATATTCGGGAACAGCAATATTTGCCAAGCATGAGCCGATAAATGTCACATATGGTATCGGTGTAGACGAGCACGACCATGAGGGACGTGTCATAACACTTGAATATGAAAAGTTCTATATGATAGTTGTTTATACTCCGAATTCTCAGAATGAATTAAAGAGACTTGATTATCGTATGACTTGGGAGGATGCATTCAGAGAATATCTTTGTGACCTGAAGTCAAAAAAATCCGTGATTGTGTGTGGTGATATGAATGTTGCACATAAGGAGATAGACCTTAAAAATCCTAAGACCAATCATCAGAATGCCGGCTTTACGGATGAGGAAAGAGACAAGTTCTCCAAGCTTTTAGAAAATGGATTCATAGATACATTCAGATATTTTTATCCTGATATGGAGCAGATATACTCGTGGTGGTCTTACAGATTCAAAGCCCGCGAAAAGAATGCAGGATGGCGTATCGACTATTTCCTTGCATCAGAAGACCTAAAGGATAAGCTTATCGACGCCAAGATACATACGGAAATATACGGCTCTGACCATTGCCCGGTAGAGCTTGATATTGAAATTTAAACCAAAAACTCATATAATAATATGTAATTGCATAAGGTAATGCTTACAGATTGTTTATATCGACAAGCTTCATCGCAAACACGCTTGCGCTCAACTTTCGACGTAGCGGTACTAAGCTCTTTGTCTGGGATTAACAATTAATTGTCAATCCCGCTCAAATCACTAAGTACCGACGTCTGCAAATGGTTTGCTTATGAAGCTGTCGATATACACAATAGTTCTTTAAAAAATTACATATTATTATATGAGTTTTTTTATGCTATAAAATATGCATAGATATACAGGAGGATAAGATGGTAGAGGTTAAGAATTTCAGCGGTTACATAAGTAACAAGAAAAAGCTTTCAGAGGAGCTTGGCAAAAGCTTTGATGTAAGGGATGATGCAGGTTATGTGAAGGCTGCTTATGATAAGTGGAAAGAAGGACTTGCAGAGCATCTTCAGGGTATGTTCGCATTTATAATATATGATGAGGATGAGGACAAGCTTGTATGTGGCAGAGACAGATTCGGTAATGAATCGATGTACTATCATGTGACGGATGACGGCGAGCTTATATGCGGACTTACCATAAATGAAATACTTGACAGCGGAAGCTATAAAAGAGAATTAAACGAGCAGGCACTTGAGCTTTTCTTAACATATTCTTATCTTCCGGGTTCGGATACATTTTTCAAGGGAATAAAGAAGCTTATGCCGGGATATCTTCTTATCAGTAAAGACAAGAAGATTGAATTAAAAAGATATTGGAGATTAGAATATAAGGGTGATACAAGCAAGGATGCAGATTATTATGCCGCCCTTGTAAACAATGCATTAAATGAGATTATAGACAATTGGAAGATTGAGGGAGAGTCATACGGAAATTTCCTCTCAGGAGGTGTAGACTCTGCATATCTTGCAGCGCTTACCAGACCTAAATATACTTTTTCAACTGCTTATGATAATAAGGACTTTGATGAATCAGGACTTGCTGCAAAGTCGGCAGAGCTTTTGGGTGCAAAGCACATAGGGGTAAAGGTTACGCCGGAGGATTATTTCGGTGTTATACCGGAAGCGATGAAGGCTATGGAGCAACCGCTTGCTGACGCATCAACCATAGCATTTTATCTTGCCTGCAGGGGCGCAAAGGAATATGTGGATGTGTGTTATTCGGGTGAGGGTGCTGATGAGCTTTTCTGTGGCTATCATGCTTATGTAAGAAGACTTGTCAATCTTGAAAATCCTGATTATAACTCTGCTCCTGTCGAGACCTATTATATAGGTAATACAAAGGTTATGAGCGAGAAGGATAAGAGTAAGCTGCTTAAGAATTATAAGGGGGATTTAACTCCGCTTGAGCTTGCCAGAAGTCTGTATGAATTCGACGAGAATACAGGTGATCTTACCAAGATGTGGATGTGCGACTTAAATGTGTGGTTTGAAGGAGATATTATGCTCAATGCCGAGAAGATGAGCAAGGCAAACGGACTTATTGCACGTACGCCGTTTCTTGATTCGAGGATATACGAGATTGCTGCACAGATTCCTACCGAATATGAGGCAAGCATATCCGAGAGCAAGATAGTATTTCGTAAGGCGGCAAGTCATATGCTTCCTGATGAGATAGCTTTCAGAAAAAAACTCGGATTTGCGGTACCTGTCAGAGTATGGATGAGAGAGAAGCCATATCTTAATAAAATCAGAGAGATATTTAATTCAGAATATGCGGATAAGTATTTTGATACTTCATTGCTTAATGAAATGCTTACTGATGAATATTTGGATCAGCCGGATAACTGGCGTAAGGTATGGTGCGTATATATATTCCTTGTATGGTATGGGATTTATTTTGGATAGATAGAGCCGATGCCAATCTTAAGTGATTGGCATCGATTGTATTTTTCCCTTTTTTCATCAGGAACGCTCAACGCATCCATGCTTTGATTAATGTTCAAACTCATGTTTTATTTTTACACCGCTTTACAAAGTGTGACAAATCGTCACCCTTTTTTTGATAAAAATATAATATAATATAACAGGATATGTAAAGAAGTTAAGCGTAACAGTAAAGTAATGCTGCGGTTAACGGTCAGTATTATTGACATAAATAGTGTTAAGATTGAATGATATACAATTTTGGAGGTAAAGTAAGTATGCGCAAATCAATCAAAGGAAGGCTTACAACTGCAGTAATTATTATTGTGGCACTGGCAATAATTTTTTCCACGGGAATCATTATTGGTATGTCCGGCAAAAGAATTACCGGCGAACTGACAGGGGAATTACAACTGAAGGCTGACAAGTACGCTAATTCAATCAACAGCTGGATTGAGATGGAGAAAGGGTTAAATGATGGTACGGGTGCAAGTATTGAAGCGTTGTCAGTAGATGAGATGGATGCAGCACATCTGCAGTCTATCATCAGTTCACATGCCGATGGAAGAGCAGAGCTGCTCAACCTGTATTATGGAACTGCTGACAAACTTTTTATCCAAGCAGATCCAAATGCAACCGCCCCTGAGGGCTATGACCCTACTATGCGGGGTTGGTATCAGGCTGCAGAAAGTGCCGGAAACACTGTAGTAACAGATCCGTATATGGATGTACTTATTGGCGGTATGTGTATAACAATTGCCACACCTGTATATGTTAATGGTGAGCTTGTAGGTGTTGTAGGTGCTGATTTCACGCTTGATACAATAACTGACATCGTTAACAGTATCCCTTATGAAGATGGAGAATACGGCTTTCTTGTTGATTCAAGTAGTAATTTTGTAATTCATGAGAATACAGATTATCTGCCAGGGGAAGACACTGCTACGGCAGTATCAGGTGTAATGTCCGAGTTGTCGGCTATTATAACCAATCCCGGCTCAGAGATATTGAAGATCAAAGATTATGATAACGAAGGCAATTATTTTGTCACATCAAGCATTGCCGGTTGCAACTGGGTACTGGGGCTTGCATTACCAACGAGCAATGTATCGGGAAGCATATACCGAATAATTCTTATTTCAATTATTATTGCTGTAATTGCCATTGTGGTGTCCAATATTATAATGTCAAGATTGATCAGTCAACAGCTTAATCCGCTTGAGACAATGAAATCATTTATACGGGAAAAAATCATAGGTTCTGCAAATATTGTTGAGCAGGATACGGAGGTTTCAGAAATCAATTATCTGATTGAAGAGTTGGAAAGTCAATTTATAGATACTATATATAAGACAAGAGACAAGTCTGATCTTATTCAGGATAAAATGTCAGAAACAAGCAATCATATTACTGCAATCAATGATAACATTTCTGAGATTTCGTCAGCAATGTTTGAGACTGGTGGGCATATTGAATCCCAGACAGAAAGTATCAGAAGCATTGGCAACACCTGTAATGCTGTTACAGCCGCAGTAGATGAGCTGTCGATGGATACTGCCCAGATGAATGAACGGGCAAGTGAGATTATTGTACGTGTTGAAGGAATGGTTCCGGAAATCCTTGAAAACAAGCGTCATGCCGTATCAGTAACCCATGATTCAAGAGACAGGCTTACCAGAGCCATTGAAGGAGTTAAAGTCATTGAACAGATTGTTGAAGTATCTAATGCCATAAGCAATATTGCCAGCCAGACCAACCTACTTGCACTTAATGCTTCCATTGAGGCTGCGAGAGCAGGAGAAGCAGGGCGTGGATTTGCTGTTGTGGCAGACGAGATTAACAACTTAAGTACAACAACAAGTGAAGAGATAACCAAAGTCAACGAGCTTACCAAAAGAGTTACGGAAAGCGTTAATGATCTGTCCCTTGCCAGCAATGAAATCCTTACATTCTTAACGGATGTGGTATTAAAGGATTATGACCATCTTGAAACTCTTGCCAGTAACTATATGGATGATGCCGGTTATTACGGTGATATTAGCAGAACTCTTGGCGATAGCGCAAAAGAGCTTGACATTTCTATTGATGAGATTACAAAGGTGTTGAATACAATAAGCAGTTCTCAGGATGATCTAAATAATGCAATACATGCAATTAATGACAATTTGAACAACATTACATCCACAAGTGAGAATGTATCGACAGAAACACAGGATGTTCTTGACAGTATTGAAATTCTCCGAGATATAGTGGGAAGATTTCATGTGTAATATATATCTGCAATAGTCGCTGTATGAACGAATGTTTTGTGTGACGTTCTAACACATTATCTTTAAATTATACTGCTTTTAGATATAAAATGCAGACTTAAGGAATCATACGACCAGATAATGACAAAGAATTATGAGAAAGGCGTACTCGAAGACGGCTATATGGGTGTAAAATCATATGGGATATGTTTCTGTAAAAAGAGCTGTATCGTGGGAAAGTATGATAATCAGGAATAGAATATATGATAGAAAAAAACGTGTCAATTTTACAAAGTGTGCCAGATTGGTACACTTTTTTAATGAAAGAATGGTACTATATAATAGTTTGTATATAATTATAAGATACCGGCAAACAAAGAAATTAACGAAATGGTGATATATATTATGATTATTGATTTTATCAAGAGTAATTGGGGATTATTAGTTCTTGCTGTAGGATTATTTCTTCTCCTTATGACAGATATCTATCTGGAACACAAGATGGTTCGTAGAATTCTGTCTACCACTGTAATGATTCTTATATATACGGTAACTTGTTATATTGAATCATTTCTCGGAAGTATGGATCATTATTCGATTATGAGATCGGTACTTAGTGCGGTCAATTACAGTTTGATAAATTTTATCATTCTCAATGTTATATTGATTCTTTTTCCGAATCATAGTAAGCGATTCTACATACCGGCATTGATTAATATGCTTTCTTCCTTATATCGTGAGTGCTATTTATATGATTTATCTTGCAGTATACCTTTTGAATAAAAGAAAGAGTCAGAGAGAAAATCTGCTTATTTTGATATATGTCTTAAGCACATCCGGATTTTGCCTTTTATATCCGCTTATTATGAAGAGACTGAATTCAGATTGGTTCTATCTTACTATAACTATCAACCTGGTACTCTATTATATATTTCTCTTGCAGCAATATACTAAGATAGATTCGCTTACAAAACTGTTAAATCGACAGACTTATTATGCCGATTTAGTTAATTACGGCGGATCAATAACTGCAGTTATAACAATGGATATGAATGGTCTTAAGACCATCAACGATAGCGAAGGTCATATCGCAGGAGATAATGCTCTAAAAGCGCTTGCGGATTGTTTCTTGGAGGCATCTTTGGGAAAACAAAGAGTTTATCGAATCGGAGGAGACGAGTATGTGGTGCTTTGTCTTAATTCCGGTGAAAAAGAAGTTCTTGGTTTGATAGAAAGAATAAGAAAAGAAGTAGCAAACACACGTTATACCTGTTGTATAGGCTATGCTATGAAAACTGAAGGGTTTACCGTCGAACAGGCATATAAACAAGCGGATCAGATGCTTTATGAGGAGAAGAGTCAATATTATATGTATTCAGGAAAAGACCGTAGAAAAAGATAGTACGTTAGATTTCCCGTTAGATTTCCCGTTAGATTTCCATCGTTAGATTTCCATTATGGAAATGGTAAAAAATATGTGGGGGGGGGGTATAATTTTAAGCATAAAGTTTTGTGGCAAATTTGTTACACGTGATTTGTTATAATAACTTGGTTATATAACGATATAATATTCTGTTTTATTGTGTAAGCAGCATATGTATTACAGAAATCATAGAATCATAAAAATACACAAAAGAGGAGAAGCGGTTGTATATATGTTCACATGGAATTTTCAGTATATTTCAAAAGCAAGACTGACAGAGACATTCCGTCAGCTTAATCTCGACACTAAGAAGGGAGACATATTAATACGTGTTCATACGGCTATTCATCAGGAAGATGAGGCTGTAGAGCTTGCCCGATTCATTGCAGGACTTGTACCGGGAGCATATATTTTCGGAACGAGCACGTCTGCTGTAATAAACTGGGGGAAGCTGTCACAGAATCAGTGTGTAATCTCTGTATCGCAGATGAATTGTGGAAGTATAAGGACTGCATTGCTGCCGACATTTGATGATAAGGATATGCCTGTTACGGCAGATGAACTCTGCCACAGTGTAAAGT
>JAFTFE010000145.1 GCA_017449765.1 Lachnospiraceae bacterium
AAGAAGGAACCAAAATTTTCCAGCGTTAAGTGGGGAAATACATCCGTTGAAGAAGGTAAGGAAGTTGAACTTACCGCAAGCGTGCAGGACATAGAAGACGGCAATATGGTAACGCTGCAGGTCTTCCCGGAAGGAAAGGGGCCTGAGGACGGAGTGCCTGTTGCATCGTTCCCGCTTACTGTAAAAGGCGGAAGCGTAAGTGCAAAGTGGAGCTACCGCGCAAATAAAAGCGAGATGCCGCCGGACAGTGATCCAAAATTTATTTTCAGCGCCCACTGTGCGTGGTGCAATTTTGAAAAGAGCAGTAACAGTGTAGAAGTAAGGCTTATCCGCCCTGAGATAACGAAGGCAGAATGGCGGGACAAGGACGGGAATCCTACAAGCAAGGGACTTGTTGGAGAGACTCTTAAACTTCACGCAGAAACCAAAGATATGGAAGGCGGTGTTACTTTCCATGTGTATGACGAGAACGGACACGAGGTGTTCTCGAAAGGCGCGAATATTGTTGACGGCAAGGCTGAGGCGGAGTGGACTTACCATTGGAACGGCGAGAAACTTGACCACAAGCCTAAGTTTACGTTTGAGGTGACAGGGCAGAGGTGTAAGAAGGTGGAGAGCAGCGAGTGCGAGATTGGAATGGCTGCGACCTGCTATTTGAAAAATGAATATGAAGAAGGATTAAAAGATTATTCATATTTAATAAAATATCCAGATGGTTCTGAAGCAGATGGGTATACTGATTCTGATGGAAAAATTATAGTTGAAGATACTATTCCTGGAGTTTTTGAGATAAATGTTACCAATGGAATTAAAGAATTCTGTTATGTTATGTCTCCAATAATAGCAGATGATGGTAAAGAAGTTAATTATGTAAAACCAAATTTAAAAACGAAATTAGGCAGTAAGCCTGTTAATACAATAAAAGATATTATATTGATATTTTCAAAACGAAAAATAAATCCTTCGGAGTAATATTATGAAGTTATTCGGGACAGAAGATATAAATTCGCTTTATAAAAATAATGAACTCGATACAAATGGAGGTTATTTTCCTGTTGGGAGTAATGGATTATGGCATAGTGGAATTCATATAAAAACAGATAAAGCTATTTTCCCTTGCTTAGAGGGAAAAATTATAGCATATAAAATATGTGAAAAATATGATTGTATCGAAGATAAAATAAAGACTATTGAAAATAGAAAAGTTGTTACAAAAGATTCAAAAGAGTATAATTCAAGTGCTTTTGTATTATTACACCATACAGTTGATATAATACAAGATTCAAAGAATTCAAAAAAAAGTAACAAACTTGATTTTTTCACAATGCATATGTCTTTATTACCGGATTGTGAATATGATACTGTGAAAACTTTTTCTAATGATTTCATAGAACTTAATAAAAAGATAGATGAACAGATTCCATTTTACCATGATTGGAAATTTAAGATTAATCAGGAAAAAGCTATATCATATTATAATTACAATAATAATAATGAAATTTTCGAAAATTCTACAGGTTATATAAAAGATGATGATTTCTTAAACAAAAACAATCCTTCTAGCCTAAAATGCATAATGACAAATAATCCAAATAAGACAATTTCAATAGAATTAAAATATATGAATTTGGATACGGATAATAACAAATTAACTATTCATGGAAAATCTAATTTAAAGAATATCAAATTTTATCCATGCGACATAACTAAAGTTGATAGTTCCCTTTCTAGAGGAACAATCCATAATAAAGATTATCTTTGTGAAAAGGATATTGTTACAATTGACGGTACAAAATTTCTGAAGATTTATGGGAAAGGAACAACTCTAAGTCATAACGAACATAATGGATATGTTTTTTATTCAAATATTAAGCAAACAAATAATACTTCAAATTATGCTTATGTAAATAACGATATAGTCGGTACTAAAGCTTATATGTATAACATTGAAAAAATAACTTCAAATACTCAAGATTTTTATATGTTATGCACATATAAAGAATATTTAGAATGTAAAAATAAGATATCAGGTCTTTCTGCAATAAAACTAGTATTTACAGATTGGAATGTCCTCTTAAATCAAAAGCATTTTATAGCAGATATGGATGCAAATTTTAAGGATGATAGCGAAAAAAAAGCAGAACCATCTCCAGAAACAAATGTTATTATTTGTAATCTAAACTATTCTGAATGGATAAGAAAAGATACAATTCCTAAAGAGGCAAAAACTTATTATGATATTGCTTATGACGGAGAAATAAATCAACCTCTTTTTTCTTATGTAGAAAATGATTTGTTTAGTGCAATAAAAAAATACATTGAAAATAAACAGAACAAAATACAAAAACAATTAACTTTATGTAAAATAATTCCAAATAATGAATATGTGAAATCGCCTGAAAATATGGAATTAAAAAAAGATGATATTTTACTTTTTATTTCTGGGCAAAATCTAGTTATGGCAAAAAGTCGTTTAAGGGAAAATGAGACAAACCCATGGCTTGTCAAAGTGTCTGATATGAGCTTGATAAAAGGTCCCGTTTTTTCAATGAAAAAATATTCAAAAGAACTTCCTTTGTACAAGATGTCAAAGAATAAAGGAATCCTGATGTATGAAAATCCAAATGGAAATCCAAAAAAGTTATTGACTGAAAGCGACGGAGAGTTTTCCATAATTAACAGTTTTGATTTTTTAACAAATGATAATTGTAGTAATTATATTGAAATAAAAAAGGATAATGAAAAATACTATATAAAACCAGAGACAAAGCATCAATTGAAAGCTAAACTTATATATAAAGAAGGTTTTAAAAAAAACAAAACGATAACGCTTAGTGAAAATGACGAAATATATGTAAATACAAATACCTGTTTAGGTTATGGTAGTGAATATTCATTTTCGGAAATTAAACAAAAGAAAATGCATGATTTTGTATTGTTTACAAAAGATACAAAATATACACAGAACAAGGATGAAAAATTAATAAGAAGTGTAAAAGCTGGGACAAAAGCATTAATAGTGACAAAAAATGAAAGTTATAAAAGGCAATTGTTTCCTAATAAAACAGTCTTTTCTATAAAAGAAGAAAAAGAAATTTTAGGACATAAATATCTTTGTATAAAGTTGGAAACGATACCGATGTTTTTTAGTCTAACACAAGCTGCTTTAAATAAGGATGGAACTTATACGACTAAAGATGTTGATAGAGTCTGGTTTTATTATACAAAAGTCGATTCAAAAGGAAATGTTATTGTCGCAGAAGATAGTAAAAATAAGCACCCATGTTATACAGGAGAGAATAGTTCTGTATTTATAAATATTGTGAAAGAACATTATAACATTCTAAGTAATCATACATATAAAGTTGCACAGGAGAACTGTTTTAATTCTGATAAATCTTGTGTAAAACTTGCAGTTGATTACAGTTGTTTTAATAAAGAGTTTTATATTTTATCAACAGAAAATTTTATAAAAGATAAGCAACGGTTAATTCTGAATGATTCAACAAAGGAAGTATTGATATATTTTGAAGAACCATATTCTGTAAAAGAAAGCACAATGGAATATGATGAAGAATTTGATAGTGATGATGGCGCTATTTTAAAGTATAAATTTCCAACGGGAGCTGAAGAAAGTTATGTGTCTGTAAAAGATAATAATGTTTCAAAATTTGTAAAAAAATCTGATGTCAAAAGTGTTGATATTCTTAATTGGCAAGAGTTTTTCCAAATATTAGATAAAAGTCCAAGTAATGATGTGATTTGTGATTTGGAAGACGAAATAATAAATCAATTAGAATTATCAGATGAAGATAAACAACTTGTGTTAGATTCCATAAAAGAAACTGATTCAATAAAACAAGTTCTTAATACACAAAAACCGCAGGAACTGGTTAATTTGTTGCGTCGACTAATGGTGAAGCACCCATTGGAGTGGAATGTTGATTTATTCCCAGAAGATTCTGATTTTGAGATGAAACTTGATTGCGATAATTATTCTCATCTTAGAAAACAAATGGAAACTGTTTCAGTATGGAATGAAATAAGTTCTGTATTAGATAATCAAAAGGAATTGATTTTTTCTCATCCACTTTATTATCTAAATCACCTTGAGAAAATAAAGGAAAATACTGCAAAGTTTTTAATTGAAAAATGGGGAAGCCGAATAACTGGCCGTACAGGAAATGTTTATATATTAGATAATGGTAAGGGTAAACTTCTTAGTAATGTAGAATGGTATGACCAGAGGGATAACAAGACGAATTATGGAAAAGGTGAAGATCATGTTGATGGAGATGTGATGTGTCAGCTTACAAGTCTTGCAATGGTTATGAATGCGTTAGGTATACAACGTAAACAAGCTGCTGGAGATTTTGAAGATGAACTTTTTGATATTGTAAAAGTTAATTATGCAAATTTTACAGGAAGACAATTATGGACTCAGACTCGAAAAGTTTATGAAACTATTCTACCGCAATATACAGATAAATATGAAATTATTTTCCCAAAAAATGATTTTATATCAGAAGCAAAGAAACAAATTGATAAAGAGAATCCAGTGTTGTTGTCTATGATTTATAAAGGTGGGGGGCATGTTATAGTAGCTGTCGGCTATACTGAAAGTGGTTTAATTATAAATGATCCGTATGGAAACAGGACTACAGGTTCAGAATCAAAATATTGTACTGACAAAAACGGTGCATTTGTTGAATATCCAACAGATAAATGGGATATAAGTAACCGATGGGTTGCATATTTATTAAAAGAATAAAATATAAAGGATGAATTGTATGAAGAAAATATTTATTTTTATGATTATTTCGAATATCATTTGTATTCAAATCTTTGCAGATGATTTGAATACAATTATTTATGATTATTATTATAGTAAAATTAATAATCGTGAATGGATACAAGGTAGAAGTTCTACATTACAAGGAACAAATCGTTATAATTACGAAATTAGTAATATTAGTGATTCAGATATTTCTACTGCTTGGGTAGAAGGTGTTAAAGGCGATGGTGTTGGAGAATATGTTTATATTCCAATTTTCAGAAAAGAAACAAATTCTTCTTTTAGATATAATAAAAAAAATGATATAAAAATCACTTTTAGTATTTTTAATGGTTTTTGCAAATCTTCTGAACTTTTTTATAAAAATAATAGGATAAAAACAGCAAAAATAACTATATTTGTTATTCCGATGACAACAGCACAAGATGGATATCCTTCATTTCCTTATGAGGATGAGGAAAATGAAATCCTGTTAACTAAAGTTATAGAATTGAAGGATATAATTGAAAGTCAAACATTCGAAGAGAAAATTAATATATATAATTCCAATTATCAGTATGATACACCATTTGTTCTCTTAAAATTTGAAATAATAGATGTATACAAAGGCACAAAATATGATGATACCTGTATCAGTGAAATGAATGTATATGGTGAATATATAAAATAAAAAAAATTTAGTCCAGTCTTATTGGTGTCACGGAATTTAGTTTGTTGAAATAATATTAAAAACGTCATTGCGAGGCAAAAAGTACCGAAGCAAGCTCGTTTTTAAGGCAGATTGCTTCGCCATCGCTCGCAATGACACAAAAACTGATTTCCGTGTATTGGTGTAATATAGAGAATAAAATGAAGCATTAATTATTATGGTAGGCTCAATTTCGAGTTTTAGTAATCTCGCAGATTTCGCGGATAAACGCTGATTTTGTGATATTTTATACGAAAATTTTCCAATTCTTATCGGAAGTTTTTCAATTATGATATATAAAATCTGCGTTATCTGCGAGAAATTTTGGCAATTTTGTCAAAACTCGACATTCGACCTGGTAATATATTGAAGAGGCGGTATGAAAAAGGAAAAAGTACTGGCGGTTGGTGCTTCGGGGGCTTCCTTGAATGAGTAAGCATAAACGCCAAGATATGCGAAATTTTACGGAGAAAAATTCATATTTATTGCTCCAAAAGTGAAATTATGATATAATTTAAGGAGTTTCGATAAAGATATGAAAAGAGAAGCCATACAAGTTCATTATTCAGCGGATAAAAACGCACTGGACTTGTTGCTAAAGAAAGTTCTGCAATCTCCTATGTTCTGTGGAAATATGCCCGTAGATTTTCACAGGATAA
>JAFTFE010000146.1 GCA_017449765.1 Lachnospiraceae bacterium
GCAAAAATGCTACAAAGAAAAGGGGTAATAGGGACAATATCAAATAGAATATTTTCGAATTTACCTGTATTAATGGTTGCATGACAAAACAGGTGTAGAAACAAAAGTTCCACACCTGACTTTGTCTACAGTCTGAAATGCTGCGATTTATTTCGCAGCATTTTTTATTATCACATTTCAAATGTAGTTGTAAGCCCGTGTTTGTTAAGTTGTACGATTATTGAGGTCATACGCTCATTCATTATGTGATATACACGTTCATTTTTCCATTGAAGGTCATCTATATAAGCCCTGTCTTGTTCATATAGCTTGTTTAAAAGCTTATTATAATACTCATGGTTATTATGCTTTATTATACCAAAGTCGCAGGGAACATACTTTTTTATAGAATCACTATCGGAAATATTATCATTATTTACAGTAACCTGTCTGTATGTAATTTTACCATATGCACCCTGTTCTTTTATATATGTTTTCTCTTTATGCGGCTCGTCTAATATTATGTATTCATTTTCCTGATGGTAAGATATAGAGTTATCTTTGTATAGTAAAACTTTTTTCTCTATATAATATTTCCACACATATTTTTGAACCTGAGAGCAGGATATAGGATAGTCCAACTGCTTATGTATATATGTTACCGGAAAACTCATATCCGCCAGTCTTCTTATGGCAGCTCCACAGGCATTCTCGAAGACCATATCATGAAGGGCTTTATTAAAATAATCTGAATTGTTCATTGCATAATCTCCGTAAACTTAATAAGGATAATTATAGTATAATTAGTAATTTGTAAAAAATCTACAAAAAACTTGACTTTATATATAAATTCTGATATTATTCTAAAAGTGCTTTGATACACATAGGGGATTGGTCAAATGGTATGATAGGGGTCTCCAAAACCTTTGGCGGGAGTTCGATTCTCTCATCCCCTGCTATTTAAAAAGAGTTTTTAGACAAAGTCTAAAGACTCTTTTTTTGGCTTATTTACTCAATTATACCATTCAAATTGGTCACCGAATTGGTCATCTAAAAATCTAATAAAGTGTCTGTTTTTTCTCTGATTTCTTCAAAAGGATTAAAAATATCAATTTATATTTGTTTTTATCATTGAATTGTGTATAATAGTTAATAGAGGTGATGTATATGGTAAAAAGCAAATCAGATGTACATACTTTTATAAATCAGATGTCAAATAATGATTTTATTTACTTGTGTGATTTTATTAACAGTCATTTTTATGGTGATGCTGATAAAAGAGCCAAAGCTGAAAAAGATTTATTAAGGAAGTAAAAGAAGCAGAAGTATCTATGGCTCAGGGAAATTATGTTATTTCCTCAGAATTACATGAATTTTTAGGAATATAGGCCTATTAAATAAAAGGAGAGTGGTATAAATGATTTATCCTATTATCTCATATGAAGATGGAACAGAGGTTACTGCATCAAAAATAGATGCAGATGGACAGGTAAAAGTATATATAGAAAAATTTGATAAAAAAACTGATATGTTTATAAATGCAGAATTATTGATACCCAATGCAAAAATAATATCAAGCAACGGCTACAGTGATGAGGAGTTAAATGGATTTATTGAAAAATATAGTGCTATCCAAGATGATATAATTGACTATGTAAAAGAAAAGGAGAAAATCAGTGCCTGATTTTGTTAGTAAAGCATATGGCTATCATATTTACTTTTGGAGTAATGAAGGAGAACCTCTTGAACCAATTCATTTTCATATATCATACAGCCCACATAAAAATGCAACAAAGGTATGGATTTTAAGAGATGGAACATTGTTAGTTGATAACAATAATGATGATGTTCCGGCTAACATATTGAAAAAAATCATGAATCTCATGTCTTTAAAAGAAAGTGTAAAGATTGCAGAAAAAAAGTGGCTTGAACACTTTGGAACAATATCTTATTATAGTAAATAACAGGTTAATTTTGGGAACTGAGTTCCCAAAATTTGAATATCCAAAATTAAAAAAAGATAGCTTAAATATAAATAAAAGCTATCTTTTTATTGTTTATACAGCATCTTGATTTTTTTGTGTGTTTATCAAAGGTGTCATGCTGTTCTTTATATTTACCACACCATTTACAAATCATATCCTGAGTTTTTGATGATGAGGCTGATAGTATAATTTTATATGAACAATTTGATATTAAATCAATAACTTCATTTTCTCCATAAGCTGTCATCAAAGCCTCAATACTTTGAGTTACCAATATTAAAGATACTTTTCTGCTTCTTAATGTCCTTGCACCATCTAAAAGCCTGTCAAGTTTTCCTGAAGAAAGAAGCCTTGGAAGTTCATCTATAATAAAGATAATAGGAGATGAGATTTCATGTCTTTTTTCTAACTGCATTAGAGCTTGATTAATTATTAGCTGTAAGATGTCATAGTAAGCTGTTAATTTTTCCTCTTTGATTGAAAGGTATATATTATATTGTTCTTCAAGCGTAAGAGGGCTAAACATCTTAGGATTTTGACTAAATGCATATCTTATATTTTCATCATTGGCAAAAATAGATATATGTAAACTTAACTCAGAATATATACCTGTCAGAGTGTTTTCAGACATATCCTTATATTGAATTAAAATCTTATATTCTACATATTTATCATTCATACTGTCTATGGCATGGTCGATTATCTGTTTAATCGGAAGTGAAAGTATATTATCAACTATTTCTATAAGTGTATTACAGCCCTGATTGAAAAAGTATATTAAAAGTCCTGTTAATAGGTTTCTTGCCGACTGCTTCCAAAAAATCTCAGTAAGCCCGGCAGGTAGGGGAATTAGGGAAAATGATATATTCTGCATAACCTCATATATATCTTGGATAGGACTTTCCTCTGTGATGTTATACAAAGGATTATAACCATAAGTTTTATATTCTGCTTTATTTTTACTGTCTAAAAAGTCAAATAAACCAAATTCCCTCTTGCCATTTGCATATGCTGTTGAGTTATGTATGGTAATTAGAAATGCAGGTATGAGAGAATACAGGGTATATATCAGATATGTTTTTATTACTATTTCCTGACTGCTTACTGGAAAGACTTTTAATAACAACATAAATATAATTGGAAAAGTCCATATACCTGTAAATGTAATTTTATCCTTTGGTTTCATAATGATAACCCCCTTTTTGTTTTAATATGTATTTTTATATGATGAATTATTCAAAAACATTGTAATTACGCCGTTATTGTTGTATTATATACATAAATAAAATAGTTTTAAAAATACATTGTGACATAAGCCTTATAAACATACAACCCTGTCACAAAATGAATATCATAGGAGAAAAAAGATGATAAAGAAAATATTAAGGACCACAACTTTTTTAACAATAATATGCATACTTTGTTTTTTAATAAAATTATCCGACACTTTAGTAAGTGTAAATAATAAAACTTATGCATCAGCCGGTCAGACAATCAAATATGAAAGTGACAATAAAAGTTCCACTCAACTTTCTGTAGAAATGTACAGATTATACAATCCAAACAGCGGTGAGCACTTCTATACTGCAAGCGCAGACGAAAGAGAGACTCTAATCAGCGTCGGTTGGAAGTATGAAGGGGTTGGCTGGATTGCACCTGCAACATCAAACACACCTGTTTACAGACTGTATAATCCAAACGCCGGAGAGCATCATTATACGATGAACAAGGAAGAAAGAGATAATCTTATAACTATGGGTTGGAAAGATGAAGGTATCGGTTGGTATTCGGATGATGCAAAAACAGTAGCTTTATACAGACAATATAATCCAAATGCAAAAACCGGCAGCCACAACTATACTACAAGTAAATCAGAAAATGATTGGCTTGTAAGTATCGGATGGAAAGGTGAAGGAGTAGGTTGGTATGGATTATCACAGGAGTCTACAACTGAAGCTCCGGCTACAACAGAGCATCAGCATACTTGGGAAAGTGTTGGTCATACAGAAACTGTATATGTAAGATCTGATACTGGTGGACAGGTAAAAATAACAGATTGTGTTGGTGTTGGTGGTCAGTTATGCATCATCACTGGTTACACTGGGGGGGTAAAGTGTAATGTTTGTAACATTAAATTTAATTCTGCAGATGAATTTGTTGATCATAGATGGAATGTTCATGATGGAGAAGCTAATTCAAGCACATGGCAAGAACCCATCTATGTATCAGTCACTCAAAAGAGCATATATGTTGAAGATTACCAGCAATGTTCCACATGTGGAGCAATTAAGTAACTGATTAACCAAAAGCTTTTATCAAAGTTTTAGCTTATTTGCCACTATCCCCCGTCCCCAGGGGGCAAATCATTTTGACAAATTCCGGTTTATACATACACGCTGCGCGTATATATACATCAATATAATATAAGATAAGATAAAATTTTGCTTGAATATCACGATTTATCGTGATGTTCAAGCTGGTGCGGCGGATATGCTCTTGGACATAATAAGCAAATAATTTATATGCCGTATGTCAAAGAGCGCAGGTGTTATGGGTTTGCAAAAGAACCGTATAAAAACGTAGGTACTTAAAGAAAGCTGAGAGGAACATATTTTACGAACAGTAATTATATGTTCCTCTCAGCTTGATTTTAGTATCCTTTACGTTTTTATCCGAGCGAGAGCACGTTCTTGGCAAACCCATATAACACCGACACCTTGCGACATACGGCTTATACTATATAGATTACGCTGTCCAAGAGTCATATCCGCCACACCCTTAATGCGCCAAACATAGATTTGTAATGCTTATTCTTCTTTCTTATCGATATATTTATTAAGCGTCTCAACTACAGTATTAAGATTATACGGCTTAGCTATATAATCATCAAGCTTGTTCTCGAGGATTCTCTCCTTATCACCGAACATAGCTCTTGCAGTAACCGCTATGATAGGAAGTCTCTTCTTATGTTCTTTTTGCTCAATATCACGAATCTCCTGAGTTGCAGCTATACCATCCATAACAGGCATCTGTACATCAAAAAGAGCTGCGTCATATTCCTTCTGCTTAAATAATTCTATCGCTTTCTCACCATTTTCTGCTATATCGTATGAGAAACCGGCCATACCAAGGAGCTTACCGATAACCTGCTGATTAACCGGTTCATCCTCAGCAACAAGAATTCTTGCCTTGCTGTGAGCATTGATTGAGAAGAGCGCCGCATCATCCTTCTTCTCGTCTGTCTCCTTCTGTACCTCAGCTTCAGCAGCCTTAACGACTTTAAGAGGAATCTCGGCGATAAATGTCGAACCTATGCCTTCCTTACTCTGTACTGTAATTGTACCTCCCATAAGCTCTGCAATCTGCTTGGAAATAACAAGACCAAGACCTGAGCCACCGTATTTTCTTGTATCAGAAGCATCAACCTGAGAAAATCTGATGAACAGCTTATCCATATCCTTTTCGGATATACCTATTCCTGAATCTGCAACAGCAATTCGTAAGTTAATCAATTCTTTATCTGTATCTATAGCGGCAACCTTTACTCTTACGCTGCCTTCCGAAGTGAACTTAAGTGCATTGGATAAAAGACAGTTAAGAATCTGCTGAATTCTCTGTCCGTCACCCTTAACAAGCTTAGGAATATTATTACCAAACGTACAATCAAGGTCGAGTCCTTTGTTGGTTGCAATTGGAACTTGAGCTGCAACTGTCTCTTCAATAGCACTTCTAACGTCGAATATTTCTTCCTTAAGGTTATATTTACCTGCCTCAAGCTTACTTATATCAAGTATATCATTTATCAATCTCAGGAGTGTATCTGCACAATTCTTGGCTGTAGTAAGATTATCTCTGTAATCAGCCTGTAAATCATCAGCCATAAGAGTAAGCTGAAGCATACCAAGTATACCATTGATAGGAGTTCTGATTTCATGACTCATGTTTGCAAGGAACTCAGCCTGAGTCTTATATGCAGCATTCGCATCCTCAATAGCTTTTGAAAGCTGATTCTCAGTCTCCTTTTGTTCGGTTACATCTATAACAACCATATTTATGTAATCAGCTTCAGACTTGTACATAACTGTATTAAATACCTTGCCAAGCTTCTCCATGGTAATCTCAACATCCATAAAGTCACCCTCTTTAGTACCGGAGGTATTGTAAGCAGAAAACCATGCATTTATATCCTGAAGCACATCTATTTTACTTTCGCCAAGTATTTTATTTTCATAATCCGTTATATCTAAATTAAAATAATTTCCAAATTTCTCATTTGCTTCTTCAATGCAATATCCAACATTATTACCCATAGAGTCAGTTATAATTTTGGCATGTGCAAAACCTATTGGAAGATTCATGAAAAGTTTCTTATATTTATCACTTTTCGAATGTCCTGCTATCTCATCACCACATAACGCAAAAATAAAAATGCCTGATACGACAGCCGCTACTATTCCTACTATAATTCCTACCGGTATTGCGCTCATGATAACACCAAGTATCAAACCAAAAGCTATATCAAATACGGCAGAAATTATGATTATCTTTTGCCATCCCAATGATTTAATTTTTTCCATTGATTGTTACACCCCTTGCTATAAATTTATATAATCAAACTGAAAATTATATATATAATACACAAGATTATATTACTATATATTTGTCTCAGGGTCAATCTCATCATTTTGTTTTTTGACTAATTTTTTAGTCTTATTTTTGTTGCCGTTATACATAACCGCTATAGCGAAAAGGACCCATGAAATATAAGATATACACATTCCCAAATACAAACCTTTCGGTACATAATACATCTCTATGTTATGCATTCCTTTTCTTATATCAACACCTATAAATGCATCCAAAACCTTATAATAATCTACCTTCACTCCATCAACCTTTACATGCCATCCTTCATCGTAAGGAATAGAAGTAAACAAGGTATCCCCTTCCGGAACAGTTATTGTTCCATATAAATATCCATCATCAAATTCAGTTACCTTAAGTTTATTAAGATTAAGTCGGTTATATACATTTTTATATGCATTTTTATCGAATGAAGCCAAACTTAAATTCGCGGTATTTGTTTGTGTATCTGCATTATTATAGCAGTATTCCACGGATACGTAATCCGACTGACTAAGTACTCCCAAATGGAAAATCTGTCCCTGGAATCTGTCGTAAGCAAGTTCCTCACCGTTTATATAAAACCTTATCTTATATATACCGTTGCCTCTGCAGTTTATGTAATAATCTCCCGGTTCATCAATATAAAATGCCGCTATAAAACTAACATCTTTCGATTCATACGGTGTAAATGTGATTTTACCGTTATCAACGCTCAAATCACATGTATCACTTGATACAATCAGTTCAGGTGAAAGACTTCTGATAAACCCTGTGTATCCTGTCATATAATATGCAAGATTAGTAAGATTAACCAATGCATATCCTGCATTTCTATCCCATTCCTTGACTCTGTCCGAAACCGTAAAACCTATTGATAGCGGATACGGATTTTCATATATTCCAACACCTTCTACATCTTCAACATAATCAAAGTCAAAATTATCCAAATCTCCATCTCTCTTAAGCAGATATCTTACATTGAATAATGAATTTGTAAAAGGAGTAGCACCCCTGTATAAAAACTCATTTGCACCTGTATAAAAACCTAATTTACCCATGGTTGTTGTGAGATCTCCAAGCACTGTAGAGCAAAAAGTACCCACACTTGGCATCTGATGCCATGTAACCTCATCCAATACGATAGATTCCATCAGCTCGCTGCGGTAAAAACCTGCATCCTCTTCAGAAGCAAGTTCTTTTACCCGTTTATTTGCAGCTGTAACCTCAGGTGTTGATTTATATTTATCATAGTAATTGGAATATCCGTTATCAAAAAATCCAAGTAAAGAACTGATGGATAATTCAATTACACATACAACCGTTATAAAAATACTAAACAACATCTTCTTATATACTTTAAGCGAATGAAGCAGACATATTACAAAATATATAACGAGCATAACAATAGATGCAATGATTATTTTATTTTCCAATTTTACATCTGATTCCATACTGCATATCAAAAGATAAGCAACCGACAAAAGGGTAGCCGCTATAATAAATATAAAGTGTGTTTTTCTTATCCTCTTTAAAACATCATATGCTATATGAATAAGTATAAAAATAAATAAAAATGAAAATCTGTTAGGGATTCCATACTGATCATGAAATCCATGCCATATATAATTAAGCGTCGTAGAATTAAAGCTTACTGCAAGTATGGCAAGCAGTATAATATTTTTTATCTTATCATATATCTTTATCCTTCCCGTAAATATATACAGAAACAATGTAAATACCGCGAGCATACCGCAGTAAAGATTTACTCCGCCGTCAAAAGTCTGGTTTGTCATCGGCAGGGTTAGGAAAAACTGCTGTTTTAAAAGATTAAATATATTTCCATACCATTCCCACTTCGGAAGCTTCATATTTCCGGCCGCAGTAGACATTATTCCATAATAGGCAGGCAAAAGCAAAAAAGCAGCCATTCCTCCGGCAAGAAGTGAATATATTCCGAATCTCACTCCGTCAAAGAAGAATTTCTTAATCCCATTATGATTATAAAAAATAAACCATAAGATAAGGAACAAACATACAATAAAACCAATATAATAGTTACAATAAAGAGCATAACAAAGTGTAAGTGTATAAAGCTTCGGATTTTTATCACGCATAAGTCTCTCAAATCCAAGCATAATAAGCGGGAAAATCATTATAACGTCCATCCACATTGTACACCAGTTATATCCCACAACATAATTACTAAGTGCATAACACATGGCTAAAGCTATAATGTAAAAGCTCTTGTCCGAATTTTTTCTTCTATCACGGTGGGCAAGGTAATATGCCATAGTCGTACCGCTAAGAGCTATCTTAAGCGCTATGATAAGACATGCTCCCATCACGATATGCTCTTTTTTAAACAGAAGCAAAAGATAGTTAAACGGACTCGAAAGATAATATGAAGACAGTGACATAAAATTAGAACCCAGTGCCAGATTCCAAGTATAGAAAAGACTGCCCTCATGCTTAAGCTTATCCATATACTCGGCATAAAAAGGTACATATTGATGAAGGCTATCTATGATTGTAATGGTATTATGTCCAAACGGTGTGACTTTCTGCGCAACAAATACCACTGTCATTATAATCATAATAAGAACAAACGGAATATAATAACAATAGTTATCTATGAACCATTCTTTTACTGATTTTCTCTGCCTGTTGAAAACGAACAGCTTACTGAATATATAATTAAGGACAAGCACAAGTATCTGTACTATAAAAAGCTTTGCTATCCATTCAGGCATTCTGAAACTGTCACAGAGTATGGCAAGTCCAAGGACTTCAACAAACATTGAAAGTATTCTTGCCCCCAAAAAAGAAAGCGCCTCCCGAATGGTATCCGAAGCACCATCGGTTTTACTTCTGAACACAAAGAATTTATTGATAAAATAAGCAAATATTATAGCCATAATTATGGCTATAATATTGCAAATATTTCTATTAATATCCGTTAAAAACCTAAGGATAAAAAATACTACAAAATTTACAAGTGTAGTTAAGCCTCCCGCTATAACATACCTGATTTTATCATTTTTAAGAAGCTTGCGAATCAAATCATACATTTTTCTTACTACTCCAGTCTTTTACTGTAATCCTGTCATAAGGTATATAAGCGGCGAATTCCAGTATATTGTTATCTCATTACATGAATAGCTTTGTTCATTATCTACATAACATAATGCAGGTGCAAAACCATTTAAGACTGCTGCGGAATACGAATCCTCAAGATTACTGTTAGGTCCTCCGACAAGCATTCCAGGCATGGTTTCATTAAGCACTTGTGACGGTCTGTGGTGTGTATGTTCAGGAGATAAATCACCATAGCCTGTCACATAACAATATCCTGTAGCATTTACTCCGAATAAATAATCTCTGTGTCTCTGTGCATATTCTGCATAACTTTCATTTGGAGAAAGATTATTTGCCATAAGTAAAAGCATACCATTGTTGGCAACCGACATATTACTTCCCCAAGGATATATATAACCGATTCCCATATAAAAAGGTGAATCATCACAATCATTAATTAAACTATCTGCAGCTGCAATAATAATTGATTTTGCCTGTGCATTGACATTTTCATCTATATCCTTTGCCGAAGCCAGATCATACAAAGCATAACCGTTTATATCTGCCCAACCTAATCCTGTTGAGGTTCCCTCAGCTATAAGCTCCTTAACTGTCTCCAGATATGAATCATCCTTTGTAGCAATATATAATTCTGATGCTGCCCATAATCTTTCATCGGAAATATTATCATCAGGATATTCACCTGTTACTATATCATCAGGATTTTTATATCCTGATATATTCTTATTTGCTTCTATGTAATCAAATGCTTTCTTAGACGCCTCAAGACATCTGTCAGCAAACTCCTTATCAATATCCTCATAGATTACGGATGCCTCTGCCATTACAGCGGCAAAATCTGCCGTAGCCGTGTATGAAACAGGTGCAAGAATAAGCTGGTCTGTCTCTTCCGGAGGAAGAACCACCTCAGGAAATACAGCAGCAGTCACCTTATGGTACACGCCTCCGCTCTCACCATCCTGCATTTTAAGCATCCAGTCAAGTTCATATCTTGCTTCGTCAAGCAGGTCAGGTATTCCATTACCACTCTCAGGTATTCCTATATCATCTGATTTTTTGTTAAAGTCTTTATATGCAAGGAATAAATCCTGTATGGTTTTTGCGCCCGGTACTACATATCTTCCATAATCTCCGGCATCATGCCAGCCACCCGACACATCAACAGTAGAGCTTGAAGCACTTCCGTACACGATTGCACCATCCGTATGACATGCTGCATGTGCAAAATCACCTGCTATATCAGCATCAAGTTCACTGCCGCATCTTTGCCTGTATAACATAAGCACTACATCTTTATATACATCATCATATAAATTATTTCCTATTGAAAACTCATATGAAGCTCCGGACGGACTTGAGATAATCTGATAATTACCGGTATATTTAAAATCAGAAAAATCCCCGTTTCTAACTTTTCCGCCAATTGTAGCATCATATTCAACTTCACCGTACTCACCGATATAAACCGTATCGCCTGTATCAATGTCAACTATCTTGAATTTCTCATCGTTTTCAGAGGTTGTAACCACTGTCTTATAATCATCACATGCATAACCGATCTGATTAACCTTAACCTGAATAGGCGTAGGTGCTCCTGAAATTTGCTGAGCTTTAGAGCTGTCTGTTATTACAAGGGATAAATTATCAAAATATATATTATGCTCACCGAGTTCCCCGCCATTTTCTTCAAATGATCCCATATTAAACGCAAGTCTCGGAGCCGGATCAGACTCATCATCCATTGAAAATTCACAGGTAATTGTCTGTTTCTCAGGAGAAAGTGCAATTATGTCCGATGCATATGCGTGGTAATCACCACCATTTAACTGTATTCTCCATTCTATATTACAATTAACATCCGAATATACATCAAAGGATATAGTATATACGCAATCCTTAGCCATAGCAAATCCGTCATAGTATAACTGATTGGCATAATCAAGTTTTCCGGTCTTTTTGATTTTAGCCACAAGCTCTCCATCTTTAGCGGAAATAGAAAAATCACCACCATTTGTATAGGTTGCAAAACCGGATATATCACCACTTTCAAAATCAAATCCCAGGAGTTCTACTCCCTCTTCAGTTGTAAACTGTCCGCTTGTATCCACTTCTTCCTCAGTTGTAGACCAATCTTCATTATCTTCTATAGCCGGTGCAGGTCCCTTAACTTCCTCCTGCGTAGTTACAGCTTCACTGCTGTTATCAGCATCTGTTTTTTCTTTTCCGCAACCGGACATAGATAAAAGCATTACTGCTGCCACTGCAAAAGCTGCATATCTTTTTATCTTTCTCATTACTTATTCTCCTTTACAGTTCTTTATTACTTCTTCAAAAGGCATACTGCCTCCAAATATATCCAAAGCACTTCCGATAGTAACATCTATCTTGTTATGCCCCAAATTCTTTAATTTGTCAAGGTCCTTAAAGTTACTCACTCCTCCGGCATAAGTTATCGGTATCTTAGCCCAATCCCCAAGTACCTTTGCAAGTTCCTCTTCTATACCCGAAGCTTTTCCCTCGACATCAACCGCATGTATAAGATATTCACTGCAATATCCGGACAGCATTTCAAGGGTCGCTGCATTCATTTTAACATCAGTAAATTTCTGCCATCTGTCAGTCACTATAAAATATTCATTATTCTTCTTTCGACAGCTTAAGTCGAGCACAAGTTTATCCTTACCCGTACTTGATACAAGCTTATTAAGGTTATCATAATCTATCCTTCCGTCTTTAAAAACATAAGACGTAACTATAACCTTATCAGCACCCATATCAAGAAACTCCTTTGCGTTTTCCGCATCTATTCCGCCGCCTATCTGTAAGCCGTTAGGATATGCGTTAAGCGCAAGTTTAGCCTGTCTTACATCCTCATCATAATACTCACTTTGCTTAGGATTAAGAATTATTATATGTCCTCCCTTAAGCCTGTATCTTTTATAGAGCTTAGCATAAAATGAAGCATCCACCTCTGACACAAAATTATCCTCTGCCATATCTGATGCATCTCTTAAACTTCCCCCGACTATCTGCTTTACCACGCCATTATGTATATCTATACAAGGTCTGAAATTCATAGCAAATCTCCATATTATATCTATCTTAATTGATATCTATTCCTGAGTATCGTCTTCGCCTTCTAAGTTATCTTCCGGCTCCGTCACATCGTCGGCAGAAGCCTCTGTAGTAACTTCAGGCAGAGTAAACTGCTTGCCTTCTCTGGCAAAATTTATATTATAGAAAGGATCTCCGGTTTTCAAAATATTAGGCCACATTATCCGGAATAAATCCTCTTCTCTTTCTATCTCTTCTTCAATTCTGATGGTATTACCGACTATCGGCTTGGTATCATGGAAATACCAGCCTGCATCAGCAACCGCTACTATATTTTTATTTAATTCAATCAACTTAAAGCAAAAATCTATCTCTGACAGAGTTGTTTTGAATTTATCAGAGAATCCTCCAACCTTATAAAAAAGATCCTTCTTAACCATCATACATGACGCTGACACTGCACTGCAATCAGCATTTATTCTGTTATGCATAAGGTATCCCATATCGTCACGTCTAAGTCCCTGATACAGATTAGACACCAATCCGTTTACTCCAATCAGATATCCTTGATGATATACCATATCATTATCATCATAAAGCACTCCGCTTACGGCACCGACTTCATCACGCATACAATTACCAAGCATCTCTCCCATAGCAGTAGCATCAATAAGCTCAACATTATTATCCATAAAGAAAAGATAATCTCCGTTTGCAAGTGACGCACCGAAGTTCCTTATGGCAGGGAGTCCGTCTAATTTTGTATTCGTTATAACCTTGACATTTTTTCTTATACTTTCTATCCTGTGGTAGAAAGCAGTCATATCCTTATTCTCACTCTCAGTATCGATTACAAGTATCTCGAAATTATTGTATCTTGCTTTCTCAAAGAGCGGAAATATACATTTCTCAAGCAGCTCCGGTGAATTACCTCCCGGTATCACAATTGTAAGAAACGGATTGCCCGGCGTCTCATATTCAACTTTATAGATTCCCCACATATCAGTATGAACTGCCGTTGCAAAATATCCTAATCTTCTTATGTGTGCAGCCAATGCACGTTTACCTGCCTCCTTGGCATATTCTCTGTTATGCACATCTAAAGATACAGAAGAATTATTTAACCTCTTATGATATAAAATCTTAGGAATATGTTTTATATTATCCGTACGTTCACAACACCTTAATGTAAAATCATAGTCCTGTGCACCATCGAACTCAGAATCAAATCCGCCTAAGCCCACAGCCAGTTTTCTCTTAACCACAAAAAGATGTTTGATATAATTATATGCTCTTAAAATATCTATACTGAAATCAGGTTTGAAAATCGGCTCTACAAATCGTCTGCCGTCCGCCGACATATTATCCTCATCCGAATATAATACATCATACTTACTGTCCTGAAGTTCTTCAACCACACAATATAACGCATTTGGAACAAGCATATCATCATGATCGACAAAAGTAACGTAATCACCGGTTGCCATCTGGAGTGCCTTGTTGCTGTTACCGGATATACCGAGATTTCTGTCTACATACAGATAATTTATACGATTTTCGCCCTCCATATATTCCTTAACTATGGTACTCTGCCTCTCCGAGCCGTCAACTATACAAAGTTCCCAATTCTCATAGCTTTGGGCAATGACAGATTCTATCATCTTGCGTAAGAAGTCCTCAGGAGTCTTATAAACAGGCACAATTATACTTATAACCGGATTATATCTGAAGGTATGTTCTCTCTGGCTTGCAAGTTCATCTTCACTTACCTCATGCATCCGCTTATACCAGTTATTGTAAGCATTTCCGGGACCTCCGGATTTTTCACGCATCCTTGTCCATACTCCGCTAATACCGTTTGACCTTATATAATTAAAACCTTTCTTTATGCTCGATATATTAATCGAGGATAAATCAAACTTCATAAAAGGAATCCCCCTAAAAATTCTATACCCTTATTGAAAAATCCGCTTTATCCAGGGTAAGATTAACATTATAATACGGGTCACCGTTTTCTAATATATCATGCCATCTGCTGTTAAAAAGCTTTATCTCACTGTTAAATCTTTCCTTCTTCTCGAAGGTATCTTCAGCACCTCTTGACTTGGATTCATAATGATGAAGCTTGGCATTGGCGTTATATACCACAAGCTTACCAAAAGCTCGGACTTTCATGCAAAAATCTATATCATTGAAAGCAACCTTAAAAGCTTCTTCCAATCCGCCAACCTCATCATATACACTCTTCTTGACCATCATACAAGCAGCCGTCACAGCACTGTAATCGCAGGCAACCTTCGTCCTCGACTGATATAAGTCACTGTCCTCATCCAAGGTTACAAAGGCATGTCCCGCTATACCACCAAAACCTATAACTACACCGGCGTGCTGTATAGTATCATCCTCATAATAAAGTCTTGCTCCTACTATACCCACATCCTCACGCTGGCAGTATCCGAGCATCTGCGACAACCAGTCTGAATTAATTACCTCAGTATCATTATTCAACAAAAGTATATATTCACCCTTAGCTTCCTTAACACCGAAATTATTGATTGCCGAATAATTAAACTCCTTATCCCAATATAATACTCTTACATCATCTCTTTGCTCAATTTTCTTGTAAAAGTCAAAGGTTACATTTTCCTCACTGTTATTCTCGACTATTATATATTCATAGTTTTTATAATCTGTTTTTTCATCTATCGAATCCATACATTTCTTTAAGTCATCAATATGGTCTTTATTCGGTATTACTATAGATATAAGCGGAGTTCCTTTTATCTTATAGATAGTCTTATACTGTCCGAGATGGTCTCCGCTCTCCACAACCGCATCCAGGCCGACTCTCTTATAATGTGCCTCAAGCGCACGTCTTCCGGCATCAAACGCATAAAGCTTAGAATCCGGTCTCTCGGAGGTAGATGCAGAATGTGCCCTCCATCTGTATAACACTTTAGGAATGTGATATACACAATCTGCCTGTTCCGTACACCTTAAGATAAAATCATAATCCTGTGCTCCGTCATACTCACTGTTGAAAAGTCCAACCTTATCAACAAGATCCTTTGAAACCACAAACATATGACATATATAATTACATGAGCGAAGCAGATCTATATTAAAGTCAGGTTTGAAATTCGGACCGAAATGTTTTTTTCCTTTCTCGTCAGTCTTATCCTCATCCGTATATATAACATCGACCTTTTTTTCATTTAATACCATTGCACACTCATATAATGCATCGGGAGTAAATAAGTCATCATGATCACCTAATATGATATAATCACCGGTTGCAATTTTATATGCCTGATTGGTATTATCTGATATTCCAAGAGGACCTTTCCTTTCCGCAATATATTTTATCCTCGTATCCTCTGCATATGTCTCAATGATATTTTTTAGCCTTTTACTGTCCTTGCTTCCATCTGAAAAACAGAGTTCCCAATTCTTATAAGTCTGTTTTTTTACTGATTTTATAAGCTCAGCCAGAAAATATTCATCAGTCTCGTAAAGCGGCACCAATATGCTGAACTTAGGCTTATATTCAAAGACTGTTTTTTCCTGACCGGCAAGTTCCTTTGCATTCGGCATACGCTTCTTTATCCAGGAATTATAATTAGCCGTTGCAAAAGCAGCCCTTGTCCTAAGAGCTATCTTTATCTTAAGTAAAGTACTTTTCAAACCATAATTTTTCGTATTCCTTATAGTTTTGGTAATTATATTCTTTAACTTATTGACAGCCGGTATCCTGCTGATACCCTTTGAGCCGTTTATGCTAATCTGTTCTTTCCTGTCGCCTGCAGTTATATATAAGCGCATTTTATCAGTATTATTTACGAATTTAATTACAAATCCTATATCCTTCGTATTATCGAGTTCGACAAAGGAATCGGCAACATCCGAGCGGGTATAATGACTTATCTCGGGGTCCATTTTCTCTTCATCTCGCCCGGCTATCTTAACTAACTTATATGAAATATCATTTATATCGACAGCCCACCCCTTAACCATCATATACTTTCCGTCTGACTCTACAGAATCAATACAGCAGTTAAGTTTATCCATATAATGCTTTATATCCTTACCCGAACAGGAATAAAGCTCTTTCTTAGTGTTATCTTTTTCAGTAAACAGCAGGAACAGCCTGTCATCGTTTTCAACATCAAAATCTGTCTTGATTATGGCTGAGAGAGTCTTAACAAGTTTTCCGCTTCCAAAAAGATTTTTCTTGTCAAGCGGAGCCTTGGATATCAGAAATCTGCTGTCCAATATATCACTTTCTCCGTCTTTTTTGCGCAGCATAATACTAAGGGCTTCTGTATCATCAGAAATTTTCTCATTACAAAAGCCCTGTAAGACTATGGAATTATGCTCTGTCACATTGCATCTTATTCTGTTGAAGATAAAACTATCAGCCATCTTGGATTCCCTTATCTTGAATACTTCTCAGACTGCTCCTTAATAAGAGCCATATCCTCAAAATAATTAATCTTCATAGCACGTTTAACATCTGCCAATGTCTCGGCAGCAACTTCTCTTGCAGCGTCCGATCCTTTCTTAAGAATATTATATACCTCAGGTATATCCTTCTCGAATTCTGCTCTTCTCGCCCTGATTGGTGCAAGTTCTGATTGAAGAACATTGTTAAGGAACTTCTTAACCTTAACATCACCTAAGCCACCTCTTTGATAATGCTCCTTAAGCTCATCAAGATTGTTATAATCAGGTAAGAATTCCGGAAAATGCTCAGGTTTTGAAAAAGCATCAAGATAGGTAAATACAGTATTACCTTCCAGCTTACCCGGATCAGTTATCTTAATATGATCAGGGTCCGTATACATACTCATAACTTTTGCTCTTACATCTTCTTCAGTATCCGAAAGATAGATACAGTTGCCTAAGGATTTACTCATCTTAGCCTTACCGTCAGTACCCGGAAGTCTCATACAAGCCTGATTGTCCGGAAGCAGTATATCCGGCTCAACCAAGGTCTCACCGTATACCGAATTAAATTTACGCACTATCTCTCTGGTCTGCTCTATCATAGGCATCTGATCCTCACCTACAGGTACGGTTGTTGCTTTAAAAGCAGTTATATCCGCAGCCTGACTTATAGGATATGTGAAAAAGCCTACAGGTATACTTGCTTCAAAATTACGCATCTGTATCTCAGCCTTAACTGTAGGATTACGTTGTAATCTTGAAACCGTTACAAGATTACTGTAGAAAAATGTCAACTCCGTGAGTTCGGAAATCTGTGATTGTACAAAAAGGTTCGACTTCTCAGGATCAAGTCCGACAGACAGATAATCAAGTGCAACCTCAACCACATTCTGTCTGATTTTCTCAGGATTATCAGCATTATCGGTAAGCGCCTGTGCATCTGCTATCATAATAAATATTTTATCGAATTCACCTGAATTCTGTAATTCCACACGTCTTCTTAACGAGCCGACATAATGCCCTACGTGAAGTCTTCCTGTCGGTCTGTCGCCTGTTAATATAATCTTACTCATTTTTATATCCTCCTGTGTGTGTCGGTATTACCTGCCGACTACATTTTTGTCTAACCTTTAATGTATCATATTTATACCTTATTTGTCTACCTCTGCAAGCTTTTTCTCTATGGCTTTGATAACCGTCTTAAGTGCTTTTATTCGCGCATATTTCTTGTCATTTGATTCTAAGATATGCCAAGGAGCGAACTTCGTACTTGTCTTCTGAAGCATCTCGTCTATTGCAGTCTCATATAAATCCCATTTTTCTCTGTTACGCCAATCCTCATCAGTTATCTTCCACTGTTTCTCCGGAGTATTCTGTCTGTCGGTAAATCTCTCCAGCTGCGTATCCTTGTCAATCTGTACCCAGAATTTAACTATTACTGCGTTCCAGTCCGCAAGTTCTTTTTCAAATTCATTTATCTCATTATAAGCTCTCTGCCAGTCATTCTCAGAGCAAAAGCCCTCAAGTCTCTCAACCATTACTCGTCCATACCATGTCCTGTCGAATATTGCTATGTGTCCGTCCTTAGGTAATCTGTTCCAGAATCTCCACAGATAATGTCTCGCTTTCTCGGCCGGTTCGGGACTTGCTATCGGGTGAACCTCATAACCTCGTGGGTCAAGTGCGGCTGCAAGACGTTTGATATTGCCGCCCTTACCTGCTGCATCCCAGCCTTCGTATGCAATAATTACAGGTATTTTTTTGTGATAGAGTTCATTATGAAGTTCTCCCAATCGTGCCTGTAATATATCAAGTTCATTCTTATATTCCTCATCAGTCATAGTTTTATCAAGCGGTATCTCCGACAGCTTCGGAGTATTCTTCATTGGGAATGTGTTCTGCAAAAGCGGAGCTTTCTGCTCGCTCTCGGCATTGGCGATAGCTGTATCTATACTTGATATCAGTATCTCCGTCATCTGGAGTTCTGCCCATCTTTTACTTGAAGAATCTATAAAATACCAAGGTGCTACAAACTGATTTGTAGCTTCTATATATTCATCATATACATCAAGGCATTTTTCATAATGCTTATTCTGCCATATGTCCTTCTCTGATACACGCCACTTGGTGTATGTATCGTTTTCAAGCTCCTTAAGTCTCTTCTTTTGAGTCTTTTCATCTATGTGAAAGAAAAATTTTACAACCAGATATCCGTTATCATTTAACTGCCGCTCAAATCTTTTAATACTTGTCAACCTCGACTTGTACTGTCTTTTATTTATCTCTCCCTGAAGGAACTGTGAAGTCACCTCACCCATCCAGCTTCCGTCAAAGAATGATATCTTACCCTGCTTCGGAATCCTTACAAAATAACGATATAAAAACGGTCTTCTGGTCTCGTCCTCAGTCGGGGCCGAAAGTGTCTCACATTTAAAGAAACGGGGATCAAGATTTTTTATTATCCTTCCCAATACACTTCCCTTACCTGCTGCTCCCCAGCCGTCCATTACTACAAGCACAGGAAGATTTTTATCCTTAATAGCCATCTGTCTTGTCGCAAGCTCGCTACGCGCCTTTTCAAGTCTCTCCGAAAGCTCCTCATCGCTTGGTTTTTCATCCTTAACCCATTCTTTTAACATAAATATTCCCCCTATCATCATGAAATTATTACTTTGAATATTAATCGGCACTTTCAAAAAATGCTCCTGCCTGACAGCCATACCGTCCTGCAAGAGCATTATTTTACTCTGTAATGTCTATCTACTTCTTCTTAAACGTCATACCTTCAATGGTTATCGTCTTGTCTTTCTTGCTGTAGTCACCCTCGATAGTTTCACCTTCAGCTGTAAGCTCGACCTTGTCACCCTTGAACTTAATTGTTCCTGACTCTGTTTCAGTCTCACCAAAAGCATTCATTGTAAGTGTAAAGTTATCACCATCTACCTCAAGAGTTACATCCATACCAAATGCGGCATAGTCGTTGCATACATAAGTTCCATCCTTGCCTGAAAATACTCCCAATACTAAGCAAAGAACAAGTGCAATAACTGCAACTGCTGCTACTATAATACCAATGATTAAACCGGTCTTATTTCCGCCGGATGACTGTGGTACAGCCTGATATTGCGGTTGCATACCACCTTGCTGCATAGAGTCAAAACCCTGAGGTGCCGACTGATATTGTGGCTGCATACCTCCCGAAGGAATAAGTGCCGCACCACATACAGGACAGCTCATTGAGCCATCAGCAACCTGATTTCCACAACTTGGACAATTCATAAATTCTTCTCCTTTTATTCTTTTACCTTTATCAAAACAATATAACCCCTCATAGCTTTCGTCATATTGTCAGTTACATAAATATTATATTGTATATATGCTTTTTTTTCAAGAAAAACCTTACTTTGAATTGTCTACTTTTATCATTTTTTAGGTTGACAATTCATTTTTTATTTTATATACTTTAACAGCTGTCATAATTTTATGATAAGCAATAAAATGAAAGGAACCTGTATGTCCGATATTTATTATCGGATTACATATCAGAAAACAAAAAATGAATACTATTTTTATTACAGCTCTTATTATTTACATACTTGCCTTTTTGATTATCGGAGCACTTGATATGAGGAAGGTAAAAAATTTTAATGATTATGCAGCAGCCGGCAAAAAGCAGGGCAAATTTGCTGTTATTATGACTCTGCTTGCAACGGTTATCGGTGCATCAACCACTATAGGTATAACAGATACTGTTAATTCCATAGGCTTTCCGGGCATATGGTGGCTTGCATTCGGTGGAATCGGTCTGATACTTCAATCTTTTCTTATATCAAAGAAGGTACGAAACATAGATGCAGTAACCCTGCCTGATATGGCAGGACGAATAGTAGGAAAATCTGCTGAGAAAATCCTCGCTTTTATCATAGTTATTTCATGGATAGGTGTTATAGCCGGACAGCTTGTAGCAATGAACGGTATAATTACATTTGCAACAGGAAAAAACAGTAATTTATTATTTGCTGTTGTTTCAATATTCGTCATAGCTTATACCCTAATCGGCGGTCAACTTTCTGTAGTAAGAACTGACCGTATCCAGTTTATTATCATAGTTATCGGCGTGCTTATATGCTGCATTTATCTTTATGCATTTAAAGGAGGCGATACAAGTTCCGTACTGAATAATATAGAACTTCTTAATGATAATTACAGACCAATAAATCTTTTTACCCAGTTCTTCGTGATTGGTGGTGTATATTTCTTAGGACCTGATATAATGTCCAGAAATTTCATTTCTAAGGACGAAAAGACAGCAAAGCTCTCTGCTCTCATATCCGGTATTTCACTATTTGTTTTTGCCTTTGTCATTACTATGATAGGTATGTGGGTAAGATATAATGTAAGTTCTGATGAGCTTGGGAGCAACAAAGCACTTATGTATGTCATAGGAATTGTGCCTAAATTCGTAGGTGTAATCCTTATATTCGGACTTCTGTCTGCGATTCTATCCTCAACTGACACTTGCTTAGTCAATGCATCAAGTATTTTTGTAAAGGATATAATAGGCAAGGACAGCGTGGGTTTAGTCAGAATAACCGTCGGTGTAATCGGAATTATCTCTACAGTATTTGCTATAAGCGGCAAGAGTGATATTATAGGGCTTCTTACCAATGCATATTCCATTTATACTCCTGGTGTCATATTCCCACTTTTAATCGCCATACTTGCATACGGCAAAAGGCGTATCAGACAGGGTGTTTGGTTTACAGCTGTTATACTCGGAGGATTATTCGGTCTTGCAGGTGCATTTCTCCCTGACACTCTTGTAAAAATAGGTGTGCCGTCTACTCTTTTATCCTACCTCTCACTTATCGGAATGGGGGTATCACTTATCGTAGCATTATTCTCTATCGGAGAGAAAAAGGCATAGATATATATATGTTTGGCGCGGTAAGGGTGTGGCGGATATGACTATTGACTTCGGAGACATATGGGACACAAGAAAACCCACTTTCGTTCGGTAAAAAACGCAAGGGATACTAATAATCCGCTCAAACAGAAGATGGAGATTTTTACTTAAACAACAGCCTAAGTAAAAATCTCCATCTTCCATTTTCGCGCCTTAAAGTACCCGCGTTTTTTAACGGTTTTCTTGTGCCCCATATATCTCCTTGCCAATCAGCCATATCCGCCACATCAGCTTGAATATCCCGATAAATCGTGATATTCAAGCAAATTATATCTTATATTATATTGATGTATTTGCGAACTGTAAAGCCCTAAAGCCTCTTCTCCATCCTGATACAGTCAAAAGTCTCTCCATGTATCACATTTCTGTCAGTTACCTTATATCCGAGCTTTTCATAGAAGCCGACTGCAACATCACGGCTCTCAACAACGGAAATCTTATACCCCGATTCCTTCAGCCATTCTTCAGCTTCTCTTATTGTTCTCTCCCCGAATCCTTTACCCCGATACTCCGGCAGCACAACGACCCTTCCGATCATTGCGCTCTTATTACTGATCTCATAATATCTGCACGTTGCCACAGGGAAATCATCATCGGTAATGACTATGTATCTGGTCTCTGGTGTATCGTGTTCATCAAACTCCTGCCTGAGCGATATATTATGCTGTTTTGCCATGCCCTGGATACGGACATAGTATGCCCCTGCCTGTTGCCACGTTTCGGTCGCTCTAATAACTTTGATATTCACACAGCTTACCCCCTCTTATAAGTCTTCTGCATAAAAGGCTACACTCCTATCCCGACAAACTTCAATTTGTTTAACTGTTAATATACTATCTTATATATTTTTATCTGTCAAACAATATGAATTACAAAGATAATATAGAATACATTAAGAAAAAAACAAAGATAAATGCGATATATAATTAGATACTCCGCTCATTTTTCACAAATATACAGACTTAATCAGTGATTTGCCAAATTTAGTCCGTATATTTTTTCAAATTTTACAGACTAATTCAGAATTTCATCCGATTTAGTCTGTATTATTCCCCCAAAAATACAGACTAAATCAACACATTACTCATTTTAGTCTGTACTTTTTCAAAAAACCTACGGACTAAATCAACGTTTTGCATTATTTAGTCTGTAATTGGTTTACATAAATTCCAGTCACATTTACAAATCTTAAA